>CADCOF010000175.1 GCA_902802975.1 uncultured Ruminococcus sp.
ATTTCTCTATTTTAGTTTAAAGTCGTCACCATCACCCCCAACCCCCTCTTCCTCAAGGAAGAGGGGGCTTTGGCGTGGCGGCTGCGGCGTCATGCTGCCGCTCCCATGTTCCGTCCGGCTGTATTCTTAACGTAAGTCTTCGCCGCATTTGCAGCTTATATGTTGGGCGCGGGCTATATACTTTATTTTAATATAGAGTTCGTGCGCGTACTGCTTGCGGCCGCTCGGCCGCCGCCCGCCCGACGATGTAGGTAATCTGTTGTTCCGCAGTATATTGCGAATGCAACTTGCCGCTGATAATCATATGAATCGAGCTGCTGTGCCTCCTGTGGGTTTGATAGAAAACCGCATTCGACCAATACACAGGGATTGGTGCAATTATTCAGCAAATATATGTTGCTGCCAGCCTGAGTTATCTCGCGTTCATTTTCGGGCTGCAATAATCCTTTTATGGAATGTCTGATGCTTGCTGCAAGCTTCTCACTGCCGATATCGGACGAACCGTAAAACACCTGCGCACCATGTTCCTCGGGTGATGTAAACTTGTTTTGATGAATACTCAATACGAGATCCGCGTCGGCACTGTTATATAGTGAAAGCCGCTTCTCAAAATCATCATGCAGCTTTTCGGAAAGAAGATTATCGTCATCACGCGTCATTACAACTCTGTATCCCGACATTTCAAAAAAGTCACGCAGGCACCTTGATATGCTCAGATTGATATTTTTCTCTACAATTCCACTCTCGGAAACTGCACCGCCATCAGCACCGCCGTGCCCCGGGTCAAGAACAATGCAAATATCCTGTTTCTGCTCCCCCGACAGCGCAGATGCATTCAGCTTCATGACAAGCAGAATCAAAAAGAATAACACTGCCGCTATTATACCTACTATTGTTATATACAATGCTACATTAAATACAATACGTTTCAGTTTATCCATGATCTCCCTCCTACAACAAGCAAAAGATAAATATTCGATAATAATTCTATTACAAGAATCGTCAAAATAGAACTGTCGAGCTAATTGCATCCTTGCACTTGCCGAAAAACAAAAAATATCCCCGCTCATAATTCAGCAGGGATACTTCATGTTCGTGTTTTGTATTATGTATTAATTCCAGTAAGAATAATTCTTGCTTTTTATAAACGAGGGTGTCGTAATGTCCTTACCGACTGTTTCGGAATTTCTGAAAAACGTTATTTCATTCATAACGAGTTCTTCATCCATCAAAAAAAGATAATTCTGATCCGGGTCTGACGTAAGGGGGAATACTCCGATTTTTTCGATCTTTTCGCCGTCCTGAACATAGTAACCCAAACGCGAACCTACCTCAGCGGGATCAAGTTCTCCTTCAAGCGTTCCATACGAAACGTACGTCTTTCCGTTAAACTGAATAGCAGCGTAAGCCAATGATTCGTCCTTAGGATCAGCAACTGTCGTAGAAACAAATTCGATCGGTGAATCCGGCATCGTAAAATCATACTTACTTTCAGCGTTTTTTCCGCATGCGGTCAAAAGCAGAACAACTGCGGCGGCTGCTGCGGCAATTTTAATCGTTTTCATATCAAATACCTCTCCAACTAAAAAATTAACAACAATTTATATTGAGTTAGCAGTTAGTAGATTTAGATCAGATTAGCTGATAGCTGCCAACTACCAAGTGTGACAATTAATCGTTGTTTACTGTAGTGTAATACTCCACAAGCCTCATAAAAGCTGCATTATAGTATTTTTCCAACCGCTTGTCGAATTGCTTGCCCATACCCTCAAGGATTATTCTATTAGCTGTTTCGAAACTCATAGCTTCCTTGTAAACGCGCTTGCTCACAAGTGCATCAAAAACGTCTGCAATTGCCATGATACGTGCTTCCAGTGGGATTTGATCGCCTTTCAGTCCCAGCGGATATCCCGATCCGTCCCACCGCTCATGATGAAAATGTGCAACGTTTTCGGCAACTTTGCGAAATTCCTCATCATCTGTGGTTTTCAGAATCTCGTGAACGATCTTCGCACCTTCGGCAGCGTGCGTCTTCATCTTTTCAAATTCCTCCGGGGTGAACCTGCCGGGCTTACGCAGTACAGCGTCATCAACAGCTATTTTACCCAGATCATGCATTGGAGCAGCCTTAATAAGATTATGGCAAAATGTATCGTTTATCTGGAACTCCTGAGAACCTCTCATAGCTTCCACCAAAAAGCTAACCCCTTCGCTTGTCCTTCTTATGTGTCCGCCTGTGGAATTATCGCGGCTTTCAACCATTGACGCCATAGCAAGCACAAGATTGTTATGCATTTCAATAATATTTGCTGTCTTTTGTGCTACTTCTGCCTTCAATTCCCTATTAAAACTGTTAATCAGAGTTATATACTGACGATTTTTTGTATCATCCGTAATAAAAAGCTGATAACCCTTCTTGGATTTACCATTGTATAAATAACCTACCGTAACAAGATATTCTTTGTCATCATCATGATAGTATACCTTATCACGGGAATTATCCTCACTAAACTCATAAAGCCACTTCATCACACTGTCATCCATACCGGCAGTGACAGGAATTGTTTTGTCTATCTTAAGACCGACCAGATTTGGAAATATCAATTTTGCCGTGTCATTGCTGCCCAGATAGCGATACTTGAAATCAAACGATATAAATCCTGTTTCACCTTTTTGAACAATAGTATCTATTACCGTTTCATTAATATTATACAATACAAGTCTGTGGGCAATTATTAAATATACTATTAATGTCAAATCATAGAAAAACGGAATAAGTTCGATTGAAGGGAAAAGACTTCTCCCCAAAAAGAAGCTAAGTAACGAAAATGTCTCGGGTATCGCCATCATAACAATAAAGCCCCTGGATATTTGCGCATTCTTGAAAAAACTGTAAAGTATAACGCCCAAGCCTATCAGGAAGTAGACCACTAACATAGCATAATAGAACACATGCAGCGGACCGTATGTTTTTACAAGTGACGCACAGCCGTCTTGTATCGACAATTCTACGCTTTTGTAAAAAAGTTCATTTTCTCCAATCTGCAGCGCACAGGCTAATACTAACGTTGTGATTATGTACAAAAGAAGCTTGACATACTGATTTAGTTTTACGGAGCATAAGCTGAACACCAGAAGCGTAATATTTAATATGAGGTAGGAGTTACTGACATATACCATTTTGTTTGCCAAAATTGCTTCATCTAATGTTTTGCTTTGACAACATAATAACTGTGCGAGATTATTGAGGGGTACGAGAGCAAAAAGAAATGACAAATGAATGTCGAAATGTCTGTGATACAAAAAACAATACACAAGCATCAAAATAACAGAAACCAAAAGTGCTGAAAAATAATAAGCACCAACCATATAATTCCCCCTAACGGAATCTGTTCTCAAATTGTGACATACCCCCACCGCCTACGCTAACGCTTAGAGTGTGCAA
>CADCOF010000176.1 GCA_902802975.1 uncultured Ruminococcus sp.
TCCCCTGTAGGGGAGGTGGCACGGCTGCGAAAGCAGACGTGACGGAGGGGTTATTTCGGCAATTTCTTGTTTTGGCACAGTCTGAATTACGCATTACGCATTCCGAATTGAATTCCGCATTACGCATTCCGAATTGAATTCCGCATTCCGCATTACGCATTACGCATTCCGAATTGAATAGTGATCCTTATTTATTTGTCATATCGATACAGAAAAAGACCGCAGACAAAAATCTGCGGTCATCATAATATTGAGTCCGAGTGACTGGAGTCGAACCAGCGGCCTCTTGAACCCCATTCAAGCGCGCTACCAAACTGCGCCACACCCGGAAATATGCACTTCACTCAACGAGACTTATTATACCACAGGCTCTGCAAAAAATCAAGCTAAAAATAATTACATTATTGTAACTATTGGGCATTAATTTAAACATTGTCAATATTTCTCATTGTTGTTGACTTCTATTCGAAAATGTGGTAAAATTACTACAAAGCATTTAAAAATCTTAGAATTGGAGTGGTGAAATATGTGCAAACGTTTTTCTAAACTATTTGCGGTTTTGCTGACGTTGTGCCTATTATCTATGACATGTACGACGGCATTGACCGCCGAAGCAAGCGAAACTGACGGTTATCCCGATTTCAGTTATATCGGGGCATATGGCGGACTGTCCCAGACAGAAGTTGAAACTGTGTGCAAATCAATATACGATCAGTTGGCTCAACGCACAACACCGATAACAGTGAATCTTGGCAGAAACCTGTCCGTTAATGAAGCAAACGCTATTGCAGACCTTATTTTTGAAGTTTCTCATAATCATGCGGTAGGCATATTATTTGACGGAACAAGCCCTATGTCGTATGGCTATGGCAGCAGATTTGAGGCTAATGTAGCTTATTTTGACAATGGTTCAGCACAGACCTACAATAATCTGATAAATTCGCTTGACGAAATTCTCGCCGGAGTTCATGAGGATTGGACGGACGTTGAAAAAGCACTGTATCTGCACGATTTGATCGCTGTTGACTTCGATTACGATAATGCGGGTCTCGTTACAGGCAACACAAAACATTTCGTTTATCAGTTCCTTACAACTAACAATGAGGCTGTTTGCGACGCATACGCGTCTTTGTATTCTTATCTTTTGAACAGAATAGACATTCCCTGCGTAAAAATTGCAAGCAGCAAGAATGTTCATGCGTGGAATGCCGTAAAGATTGGTGACGCATGGTACTATGTAGATATAACTCATGACGATTCGTATCACGGTTATCATCCCGGTCTGCTGAGTCATGATTATTTCCTTAATTCCGAAACGGATAATCTTAACACCCGAACCAGCAGCGGCAACTGGAAGGAAGACGCATCAGAGTGGGCTTTGGTGTGCGAAAAAAACCTTCAGGAAACAAATCTTAACATCAGCAAGACTGATTCCGTTCAAGGCTTCTGGGAAGGCATCAAAACAGCTATCACTCCTATCGGTTCGGAATGGCTCGTTGCAGATAGTGAGAATGAACAATCCAAAGGTCCGTACAGCATTAAGATAATGAATATCGATGGTGACAAAACGGAAATTTATCGTAATGAAACAGGTGGCTGGGATTATTCGTATACTCAAGGCGGATATATTTACAGTGATCTTATGCCGGGAAAATATATGATTCCCATATACTATGACAATGTAGTTTTCTTCACAACAGGCAACGCTATATATGGATTATATAATAATACGAACAGTGCAGTTCCTGTAGCCGTTGCAGAGCTGAATAATAGTTCGGATCACACGCTCAAGATATATGGAATGAAGAAAAGCGGCAGCAAACTCATTTATTATTACGCGACCACACCTACCCCGCAGTTTAACTCATCAACACTGAATTTTGATAATCCCGGTGTTGCAGCTGAGATTGATCTTAACGAGGCGGTATCAACGGTTAAGCAGGCTAACGCAAACGCCGCAAAGTGGACAGCAAATTACAAAACAAGCGACGGTAAAGGCAGTTTCACAGTAGCAGCTACCGAAAGTATGGACGGTTTTGCGGCTCCCACAAATCTTGTTCTTGGCACAGGCGATTACTGCTATCAGAACGGCTGGTATGCAGACAGCAGTTTGACAACTGCTTATGATTTCAGCAAGGTGCTGAAGAGCGACATTGATCTGTATGGCGAATACTATGAGTGTGTACCTCAGGGCGTTTACGCAGCACTCGACGGCAATATCCGCATGAACTTTGTATTCAAGATGAACTCTGCAATGCTGAACGATTCTTCTGCAAAAGCAGTGTTTACTATTACTAACGGTGATTCCGTAAGAACGGTAGAAGTACCATTCAGCGAAGCAGCTGCATCTGAAATGAGCGAAGAAGGCTATGAAATCCCCGTAGAAATTTACTCTCGCGAGATGGACGCACAAATTAAGCTGGATGTTGTTTCCGAACATATCAATTACAGCTGGAATGACACAAATATCAAGTGCGTATATGATTACCTTGATACTATTTCTGCTAACGGAAATCAGTCTGAAAAGGTAGTCAACATGGCAAAAGCAACGAAGAATTACGGCGTGTATGCAAATCTGTATTTCGACGGCGGTTCTTCCGAAAGCGATGTTAACTTGACAAATGATCAAATGCAAAAACTTGAAAACCGTAAAGCTATTACTACCGGTTCGATCAGTTCGGACGCAGGGTACTCGTATGTTGGTTCCTCGCTTATTCTTGAGAACACAACGGCTATACGCCACTATTTCAAGGTAAAATCCGAAGACAACAAGCCGACTGTAAAGATTGACGGAACAGAACAGCAGCTGATTAAAAAGTCCGGCATAGACAATGTATACTATGTTGAAATCGAAAATATTTCTGCAAATGAACTTAAAACTGCGCATAAAGTGACTGTTGATTCGATGGAGATGAACTATTCGGCATGCAGCTACATATACAAGGCAGTCAACAAGGTAAACCCGACTGATAAGCAGCAGATTCTCTGCAACACAATGAAGGCAATGTTCCTATATGCACTTGCAGCTGAGGATATGAACGCAGCTTAACTAACCAATACATTTTCCTTTCATTTTCATATTTCCTCCTCAAAAAGGACTCGGTTTCATACCGGGTTCTTTTTGTTGGCGGCATGCTGCCGCACCCGATTCGCGCTTTTACTTTTTCAGTATAGTAGCTTTTATGCGCGCGGGTCTCGCCTGCCGGCTCGGTCGGTGCTGTTGCCTGCGGTTGGGAACCGTCCCCGACGGCAACGTCTGCCACTGGCAGACCGCA
>CADCOF010000177.1 GCA_902802975.1 uncultured Ruminococcus sp.
GCATGCCGCATGCCGCTACTAGCCTTTTACGGCACCGGCTACTACGCCTTCGATGATGTACTTCTGCGAGAATACATAGAATACAATGATCGGAATGATAGCAAGTACAAGCATAGCCATCATTGCGCCCATGTCTACAGAACCGTAACCGCCTTTCAAATACTGAATTGCAATCGGAACTGTCTTGTATTTTGTCTTGTCAAGTACAAGCGAGGGGAGAAGATAGTCGTTCCATATCCACATCGCTTCAAGAATCGATACCGAAATAGCCGTTGGCTTCAATATCGGCATTACTACCTTGAAGTATGTCTGAACAGGGTTGCAGCCGTCTATCATCGCTGCTTCTTCAATCTCCAGCGGTATGCTCTTCGCAAATCCGCAGAACATAAATACCGCAAGCCCTGCACCAAATCCCAGGTATACTATAATAATTCCCCACGGTGTGCCAAGCTTCAGTGTGTCTGCCGTCTTAGATAGTGTGTACATTACCATCTGGAATGGCACAATCATTGAAAATACACACAGATAATAAAAAACTGTCGTGAAAACTGATTTTACTCTCGTGATGTACCAGCCAGCCATAGAACAGCACAATATAATTACTATTACCGAGCCGATTGTGATCAGTAATGAGTTGCCGAACGCCTGGAAGAACCCGATCTTCTCAATACCGTTTTTGTAGTTGTCTAAATTAACAAACATATTTCCGGTCGGAAGATTAAACGGATTTCGGCTGATGTACGCTTTTCTCTTGAACGAGTTAATAACTACAAGAAGTATCGGTATAACATAAATAACCGATAACAGCGACAGCAAAACAGTCCAAACCATTGAATACTTTGAACTTCTTGCATTGTATGAATATGCCCTTTTCTTCGATTTTTCATCTACCAGCGCCTGCACATCGGGCGGCAGCAAGAAACCATTAAAATCATCTGCCATTACTGTTGAACCTCCTTCTTGTGTGTGCTGAACAGCTGCATAATCGCAATCGCACCAACGATCAGTGAGAAGCAAACAGCCTTAGCCTGTCCGACACCCTCAAAACCTACACGACCATAGAATGTGTTGTAAATATTGAGCGCAAGCAGCTCTGATCTTGAACCCGGAAGTCCATTTGTGAGTGCCAGGTTCTGATCGAACAGCTTAAACGAGTTCGTAAGCGTAAGGAATGTGCAGATTGTGATCGAAGGCATTACTATCGGAAGAATTACGTTTGCAAGTATTTGTCTGCCGTTAGCACCGTCGATTTTTGCAGCCTCTATCAATTCGGGCGGTACGTTCTGAATACCTGCGATATAAATGATCATCATATAACCGATCTGCTGCCAGTTCATCAGAATAATCAAACCCCAGAAACCGTACACTTCGCTAAATGTCAGCGTAAGTCCAAAACGATCAAGAATACCGTTGAGGATAAGCTGCCAGATGTAACCAAGTACGATACCGCCGATCAGGTTCGGCATGAAAAATATTGTACGGAAAAAGTTTGTGCCTCTAATGCCCTTTGTGAGCAGCATTGCAATAGCAAAACCCAAAATGTTTATCGTGATAACCGACACTATCGCAAATAACGTTGTATACCATAACGCGTGGATAAATCCTTCGTCTTGGAAAATTCCGACATAGTTTGCAAAACCGACCGGCACGGCGTCTTTTATCGTTGTGAATTTACAAAACGATAAATAAATTCCAAGCCCGAAAGGCACAACAAAGCCTATCATAAATGCGATGAATGTAGGCAAAGCAAAGAGCGGAAAATATGGTCTTAATTCTTTTTTACTCACTTCAATCTTTCCCTTCTTACAGATCTGTCAAGAACAATTTATCAAAATTGATCAGATCGTGAAAAGGTAGCTTTTCACCGCAAGGTCACTGTTTCCCCAACAGATAATCAACAAACTGACGAGCTGTGCGACCGGAAAAACCACCGTGACTGAGCTCCCATCGGTTAGCCTCTCTCAACAGCTCCTGTTCCGTCATCTTGACACCGTCACGCTTTGCAAGCGTCAGCACAATGTTTTCGAACTGCTTCTTGTCAGGCGAACCGAAATATATACTTATGCCAAACCTTGCGGAAAGAGAAAGTTTCTCCTGCAAGGTGTCGGTTTTATGCACATCGCCGTTCTGATCTATTCGATCGGAGAAGCTTTCTTTTATAAGATGACGTCTGTTTGACGTTGCGTATATCAAAACATTCGGCGGTTTCTTTTCCAACCCGCCTTCTATCACTGCCTTCAGGTATTTATATTCTGTTTCGAAGTCCTCAAACGACAAATCGTCCATATACAAAATAAACTTGTACTGCCTATTTTTTATAATGGTGATAATTTCGTTAATGTCCTTTATTTGATGTCTGTACACCTCAATTATTCTAAGCCCGTCTTCATAGTACTTGTTCAATATCGCTTTTATGGAAGATGACTTGCCCGTGCCAGCGTCGCCAAAGATCAGACAGTTATTGCACCGCTTTCCTTTTAAGAACGCCTCGGTATTGTCGGTGAGCTGCTTCTTTGCATTTTCGTATCCGACAATATCATCAAGCCGGACATGGGCAATATTCGTTATCGGAACAATACACGCGCCGTTTTCGTCCCTGTCAATGCGAAACGCTTTGTGCAAACCAAGCTTGCCAACGCCAAACCTTCTGTAAAAATCCATCACGGAGTCGGCAAATTCATCAATACTTCTGCTTTCAGCCAAACGCTCGCTCAACTCGCAGATGCAGTTGCGAATGCGCTTGTTAAACGCGCTGCCCGAATCATCGAGCCTTTTGTAATTGGTTATAATCGAAATGACGGACGTATCAATATATTCTGTTATAGCTTCAAGATCACAGCGGAACAATTCACGAAAAATCATAAAATCATGAATTGCAAGACGCTTCAAAGAACAATCACCAACAGAGCGCAGCTCGCATGCTTTACTGAACGCATTTTCATTATTGACAAGCAGCAGTGTCAGATAATTGTGCCACAAGTTCCCGCTGAATCCATACTTAGCCGCCAGATCAATTAGTTTGCCTATCATACTGTGAACCATCGCAAACTCGCTGCCTTTTACCGGTGCGCTGATATATTCCGTTTTGTTGTAGACGTCAACAAACATCTTTAATATTTCGGAATCTTCGAAATTTCTGTAAACGATCAATCCGTCAATGTTAATCATAAATCATCACCGAGCTTTGGCGGTATGCCACAACACTTTATTATTACCTTTACCTTACAGTGAAAAATCACCTTTTCGACAATCAAGATCAAAGATATTGTCTTTTTAACTGCAAAGAGTGAACGGAGCAGCTCCGTCCACTCTCTGAAACTGATATATTAATTATTACCGGTTATTACTGAGCTGCAGCTTCCTTTTCTTCTGCAACTGATTCTGCTGCGCCGTCGCCTGCTGCGTCGCCTTCAGCTGCTGCATCACCCTCGGCTGCTGCTGCATCGTCACCGGAATGAGATGCGTCGTACTCTGTCTTCCAACCGTCAACGAATGCCTTCTTAACGCCTTCCCATGCGTCGTCTGTCTGACCATTCTGAGCATACTCAAGCAGAGCTGCGCCGAGGTCGTCTTTCCACTTCTCGGAAGGAATTGTCGGGAAGTTCCATGAAACTGCAGTCTTGCCGTTTGCGATGTACTCATTGGCAACCTTAACAAGAGCGTTCTTTGTCTCATACTTAGCGTCGTCGAATGTCTTGAACGGAGTTACAAAGCCCATATCCTGAGACATAGCTGTTCTGCCTTCGTCGCTTGTGATAACCCACTCAAGGAAATCAAGTGTAGCCTTGATATCAGCCTCGGAAGCCTTAGCGTTTACGCACCAGTAGTTCTCGGAACCTGTGCAGAGACCCTGTTTATCCTCGCCGTCAGCACCGATGTAGATCGGGAGCATTCCGAGATCGTCGTCTGTAAGACCTGCGTCCAGGCAGTTCTGATATTCCCAAGTACCGTTCTGATAGAAGATAGCCTCACCAAGACCAAACTCAGCTGCTGCGTCCTCGCCTGTCTTTGAGGAGAGCTTCTTCGGGTCTGTTGTGGAATTGTTGATATAGAGATCCCAAATCTGTCTGTAGTTGTCGAGGTACTTGCCTTCGATAGCACTCTTGGAGCCAACGTTGTCAGCTTTGTACTCGTAGTAGATCGGGAGGTTTGCAAGGTGAGTCTTAAATCTCCAGTCGGAGCTTGAATCCATACCTGCGGAAGTGAACGCGCCCTTAATGCCGAGGTCGTCCTTCTTAGCCTGAATATCCTCAACAACTTCTTTCAGCTTTGCAAATGTGTTGATCTCGTCAACAGACTTAGCCTTTGCGCCGTCGGACTCAAAATACTTGTTGAGAAGAGTCTTATTGTAAATGATGCCGTATGTCTCAATAACGTATGCAACGCCCTTAACGCCACCTGTGGAATCGATAAGCGCGAAATCGTCACTCTTCAAGTTTGTGTAAACAGCGGAATCCTTAAGGTTGTAGCAGTAGTCGCCCCATGCTGCAAGCTCTACAGGACCGTTTACCTGGAATAATGTAGGTGCATTATCCTTTGCCATCTCAGACTTACGCTGCTCTTCGTATGTGCCGGAAGCAGCGGTCTCAACAGTTACTTCAACACCCTTCTGTTCGGAATATGTAGCTGCGAGCTGTTTCCACTGATCAGCTTGTTCAGGCTTGAAGTTCAAGTAATAAACCTTACCTGTGCCGGCGTCGCCTCCTGCAGTGCCTCCGGTTGCGCCGCCTGTAGTACCGCCGCCTGTGGAGCCGGTATCACCGCATCCTGCCAATATACCAATTGAAAGAGTAGCTGCCATTGCAAGGGCAATGCCCTTTTTCAAAGTTTTCATAACAATCAATCTCCTTATAAATTTTGATACAGGAAAATACAAAAACCATGTTTTAATGCAATTATCCAACGATTTTTGCAAATCCTACAAGACCTCTATTGTTATTTTAGCATAATTTAATGTACTTTTCAATAGTTTAATATAAATTTATAAAAATTTTTTGTAATCTTTTTCGGGAGGTTGGCA
>CADCOF010000178.1 GCA_902802975.1 uncultured Ruminococcus sp.
AGTCCATCACTCTCGACCACAATTTTTCACACTGCACAAACTATTGTCGTTGAGATAAAGCACGACTTTCACAAATAATTGCGCATTTCGAATTGCGAATTGCGAATTGAATTGCGCATTGCGAATTGAATTCCGCGTCCTACATTTAAGTAAGGCGCGGGCTAAATTTTTACAATATTAGTTAAACAAAGTTTGTTGGACGCGGGCAAATAATACAAGTTTAATGTAAACTATGTGCGCGTATTGGGAGCGGCGGCACGCCGCCCGCCGCCCGCCGCCCGCGCCCAGTAATTTTGTTGGACGCGGGCTATAAGTTGGATAAATAATTGAAGTTGGTTCGCGTATCTGCCTGCGGGCGCATGCCCGCCGCCCGCCGCCCGCCGCAAATAAAATTGTAAGAATTATTACGTCAATTATTGACATTTGTGTCGTTTGGGTATATAATCTAATTTGTAAAAATTACAGAATGCGAGCAGTTTAACATTGTACTGCGATACAACTAAGGAGATGTATTTTTCGTGTTAGATATCAAGATCACAAAAACAACTCAGCCTAAGGCTAAGCCGGAACCGGGAAAGCCGCTTGGATTTGGTAAGATTTTTACCGATCATATGTTTATTATGAATTATACAGAGGGTCAGGGCTGGCATGATCCCAGAATCGTTCCGTTCCAGAATATCAGCCTTTCACCGGCAGCTATGGTGTACCATTACGGTCAGGAAATGTTCGAAGGCTTGAAGGCTTATAAGGGCGATAACGGCGACGTTTATCTGTTCAGACCTGAGAAGAATGCAGAAAGAGCGCAGCTTACAAACGACCGTCTGTGCATTCCGAGAATCCCTGTTGAGGATTTCGTTCAGGCATGTAAGGCTGTAGTTGAGATTGATAAGGATTGGATTCCGACAGACCCCGGCACGTCGCTCTATGTTCGTCCGTTCATTATCGCTACTGATGAGTTCCTCGGCGTTGCTCCCTCGGAGACTTATCTGTTTATGGTTATTCTTGCTCCCAGCGGCGCATACTACGAGAGTGGTCTTGATCCGGTTGGCATTTGGATTGAAGATGAGTACGTTCGTGCAGTAAGAGGCGGTATGGGCTTCGCTAAAACAGGCGGTAACTATGCTGCAAGCCTTATCGGTCAGGTGAAGGCTCACAACGATAATTATTCACAGGTTTTGTGGCTCGACGGCGTTGAGCGCAAGTATATCGAAGAAGTAGGTTCCATGAATATCTTCTTCAAGATTGATGGCAAGGTTGTAACTCCTATGCTCAACGGTTCTATCCTTCCCGGTGTAACAAGAAATTCTACAATTCAGCTTTGCAAAGAGTGGGGTCTTGAGGTTGAGGAGAGAAGAATTTCCGTTGACGAGCTTATCGAGGCTCAGAAAACAGGCAAACTCGAAGAGGTATTCGGCACGGGTACGGCTGCCGTTATTTCTCCTGTAGGCAAGCTCAGATATGAAGACGAAGTTATGATTATTAATAACGGCGAGATCGGCGAGCTTAGCCAGAAACTCTACGACACGATGACCGGTATCCAGTACGGAAAACTTGACGATCCGTTCGGCTGGAGAGTTAAGGTTTGCTAATACATTAAATATTTGTATAAATATAGCAAACGTCATTTAAAATATCTTATTGGGTTGGTAGTTATTAGTTGTTAGATCAGATTAGCTAATAACTACCAACTACTACATTTCCCGCAGAGAGTAGTTCCCTGCGGGCTTTTTTTGTCATTAAACAAGAAATGTCAATTTACGCATTTTTATATAATTTGGGTGAAAAACTCCTTGTCCATCTGAAATTTTGTATTAACCATTGACAAGATATGCATTGATTTGTTATAATAATCTATGTAGATTACTCTGCACAAGCGCGTCTGGTGTACTTTTGTGTATACTATATTGTGCTGTGCATTTTGCTTTTGCAAATATTTAATACAGGGAGGGATAATCTATTACATATCTGCTGTTATGCGCGGCATGAATAGTGCAGAGTTCTAAAAATAAAAACAAGGAGATTTTCTGTATGGCGAAAAAGAAAATTATGCCGGGACTAAAACGCAGTATCGCTGTTTTCTCATCGTTGGCATTGTTGATGTCGGCTACAAGTCCTGTGTATATGCAGGCTAATGCGGCTGTTGCAGACGCTGTTGTTTCGGCAGACAATGAAGATGGACGTGCCAGCAAGATATATATCTATGATGAATACGGAAACGATATTTCCGATACGCCGATAATATATCTTGATAACTCGTCCGGTGCAGGACAAGCTACGAGAAAGAGAATCACAGTAAAGATCGTCAATCCCGATCAGCCTGTAAATGAGTACATAAAGGGCTGGCTGCCCGATGGAGGTACTACAAATAAAAATGCCTCCATAGCCGCGTCATGGATAAGTCAGGGTTTCGACCCCAATGACCCCAAAACCTTTGTGGGCGTGTGTGAGATAAGCGCAAGTAATGTAAGTTATGAAAAGATAACAGACCCTTATACCGGCGCGGAAAGATATATGAAGCAGGATAATTCATACGCTCCCGGTAAATCGTATGTGATCTTCACTTCACAGCACGGCGGCGTCAGCCGTCAGCTCGATGTTGTTGTGCAGGAGCCGGCAAAAGATTTTGTTGTATATCGCAGTACTTCCGATGGAAAAAAGGCAAAGCTTGACCTGAACGATGAAAACTTCCAGAATGCGCACCCCGGTCTTTTGACTACAGCTAACCACAAGTATCGCTTTACTTCCGAGCTGGTTACAGACCATTCAAAATCAAGTCCGGAATATCTTGACAAGGTAGAATGGTACGTTTTTGAAAGCGGCGATGACGGCGATACACCTACAAATTTCAGAGTGACAGATAAAGCCGAGATCAGCCAGGATGGTGTGTTTACTCCGAAAAAGAACGGCGTTGTATGGATAGTTGCTTGTATTGCGCCCACGGCGGCCGCTGCCAAAAAGCAGGAAATGGTTAACAAAGCTATCGCAAACGGTCTTATTTCGGGCGATCAGATTCATAGCCTTACTGTTGACGAATATCTGAGAGAATGGGTTGGAAGCAACCTTGATGATTCTTACTCACTCAGTAATAATACCGACTTAATAAAGTATTATTTCTCAACACCGGTTTCTCCGTTCAATCAGACTATCACAGACCGTCCGTTTGCTATCGGTGAAAAGCTCAGATATATTTGGAGATACGGTGTAGATAAAGATACAGGCGTTCTTTCCCTTAAATATGATAATGAAGGTAATCCCGAATACGCAAAGACTACCGTTCCTTTCGAAGGTATCCGAGACGGATATTTCGGACTGAAAGAAGGTTATCGTCTAACCACAGTTTACGATTTTAAAACAAAGGATTATAAAAATGTACTTCTTAACGAACCTCAGATGAACGCATCTCATACGAATATTAAGTATTATCCTATCATCAATACGCCAAAGTATATCAATATTACTATTCGTGAGGAGAACCCGGCAAAGGATCTTCGCATCTCGAAGTATCCTAGCTTTATGGAGCCGGGCGAGGTTGCGCAGCTTGAACTGACTGCAACTCCTACAAATAACGTACATGTTGACGGTCACGAAGCAGGTGCTACCGATGAATGGAGATGGGTATCCGAAAATGAGGATATCGTATCCATAGACGAAAACGGTGTAATTACAGCTAAAAAAGAGGGTACCGCGTCGATCAAAGTCTACGGTGAAACACAGCGTGACGACGGTTCCTATGTGTCGGCAGGCTGCACGGTACAGGTAATTACAAAAGCAACAGACCTGAGAGTAACCCCATCTCCAACGTCAACTCGTGTGGGCGTTCCGGTAATTCTTACAGCAACGGCTAATCCCGAAAGCTCCACAGACAGAATTATCTGGGAATCCACAAACGAAGAAATCGCAACTGTTACTCCGACAGTTGAAGGCGCATATACAAACGTTCAGACAGCCAGAGTTGTCGGCGTAAAAGAAGGCACCTGCGAGATCATTGCAAGGAGTGAGGCAAGCGGCGTTGAGGCTAACCGATGCAAAGTAACGGTTGGCGCAAGAAATGAGTCCGACGCGCTCAAACTGACAACTCCGACAGCAGCAGGCGCAACAGACGTAATTAATGATCTTGACGTGTTCACACTCCAGACTCTGACAATTAACGGCAGACTTGTAACCGACGACGGTGAAACTTCCGCAGATGATACTGTTCATTGGGAGGTTCTCGACAATGATAATCTGAATGTCGAGGTATTGGATCAGACTGCCGAGTCTATTACGCTCAGAGGACAGATCAAGGGAACTATTTTTGTTCGCGCAATGTCTCAGGCACAGTATGAAGAGTACGAAAAGGATCCATCAAAGGGACTTCCCACTACAACGAAAACTGTTGCCGTTCATGTAAAGAGATCATGCAATACTGTAGATCTTCGTCAGGACACAACTGTTATTAAAACTAAAAACCTGAATGTCAACACAGGTCTTCAGCTTAATGCAGACCTTCGTCTGAATTCAAACAAGCCTTACGATCATGACGATACCGTAAGCTATTGGATGTCTTCCGATCCCGATATTGTAACGGTAGATAATACAGGCTACATCACAGCAAAGAAGAACGGCGTGGCGTATGTATACGCATACAGTAAGTCCGGCGTTCAGGGCTCGGTTAAGGTTACTGCGTTTACAACAATAGGCGTAAAGATCAATGCTGTAGGTGCTGCTGCCGATCCCGATAATGACGATATGTTCACAAAGGAGATCACAACTAACAGTGAACTGAAGGCTACATTTAACTTTGGCTGCACGATCACAGATCAAAACGATAAGGCAATCAGCGCAGACTGCAAGTGGACTTCTTCCAATCCTGCTGTAGCGCAGATAAGTGATAAAGGCGTTTTGACTGTTACCGATATCGGCGAAACATTGGTAACGCTGTATTCCGGAACGCTCCGAGAAGACTGCCTTGTTAAGGTATCTGCTCCGTTGAATGCGGCTATGTGCGAGGATATCGCACCAATTCTCTATACACCTACAATTGCATCTTATGAGCCTCATCCAACATTTAAGGTTTACTCCAAGGATGAAAACGGCAATTCGATAGAGATGCACGAGCTTGTTGAAAATCTCGATTATGAGATCAGCTATCAGGGAAATACAACCGTAGGAAAACAGGCTAAGATTATTATCACCGGTATGGGTCAGTACAAAGGCTCAAAGCAGTTTGCGTTTACCATAGCACCCAGACCGATTAGCGATGAAGAAGTAACCATTGAATACGAAACTCCGAAGCAGGCAATGAAGAAGGCTACCATTCAGGATAACCTCAGAGTTGAATGCTCAACTATCCCGCTTACGGAAGGTGTTGATTACAAGGTAACTTATCAGAACAACACAAAGCTTGGAAAGGCAACAATGGTTGTTTCCGGTATTGGCAAGTACAATGGCTCCGTATCGAAGGAGTTCGAGATTACCTGTGATCATCACGAGATTATTAATCCGATCATAACACCCGCAACATACACCGAACCAGGCGATGAATTCGGCACATGCGCTATCTGCGGACAGAAGGAAGTTCATAGATACATTCCGCCGCTTTCTCAGTCGGCAAACCCGGCACAGTCCATCACATTTGAGCGTCAGTTCTACGGTGTTGAGGCACCGAAGGGCAGCACTGTGATCACACCTGTTCTTGTAGGCACAGACCCGTCACAGCCGGCTACAGATGCTCTCAGATGGTCTTCATCCAACCCGAAGGTTGCAACAGTAGAGCCTGAGTATGACGAAAACGGAAATCTCACCGGCAATGCGGTAGTTACCGGCGTTTCAAAGGGCACAACTACAATTACAGTATTCGGCGAAAAAGAAGATGTAACAGCAACTTGCGAAGTTAAGGTACTTACTCCGATAACGAAGGTTGACCTCGTCAGCAAGAGAGTAGATACAAGAGTAAGCGTTCCTGTTGAAGTAAACGCAACTATCGAGCCAAGCAGTTCCGAGGACGAGCTTGTATGGTCTGTTCTTGATCCGACAATCGCGTCTGTTGAACCCGGCACGGCAAAGGGCAATATGACAGCAATTGTTACAGGACTTAAGACAGGTTCGACAAGACTTATCGTTAAAGGTAAGTATACAGATTATACAAATACATTTGATATTAAAGTAACAGATAGAATTGTGTCGGATAACATGTCTATTACAGCTCAGAGAGGTGACAACGTTGAAGAGCAGGATAGAATCCCCGCAGGTCTTGAAGGTACTATCCCGACATACAAGTGCTTCTCAACAGATGACATTAAATTCCATGCACAGCTTATGGACGATAGCGGCGGCAGTGCAGACGGTACTGTTATTTGGAAAGTAATAAATAACTCCGGCGAAAATGTAACTGCACCGCAGGATTCGAAAACAGGCGAGACTCTCTTTGATATCAACAAAGAGTACGAAGGCTTGACATTCCCCATACATGCAGCGTCTCTCGGAACGGTAACAATTTCCGCTCATTCGAAGGAAGACCCCGCTATCAGCTTTAAGTTTAACCTTGAGATAGCAAAACGCTGCGACACAGTCACAGTAATGGACAACTACGACAGAGTTGTAAGAAACAAATC
This sequence comes from uncultured Ruminococcus sp., assembly GCA_902802975.1. GTDB lineage: Bacteria > Bacillota > Clostridia > Oscillospirales > Acutalibacteraceae > RUG592. The sequence goes on from CADCOF010000178.1 coordinate 6,594, forward strand.
AATCAATGTTGGCGATACATTCTATACAAAGGCAGTTTTGAAGACAAACGACCCGACATTCCCGTTTGACCACGGCGACGCTGTAAAGAGTTGGGTATCCTCCGATGAGTCTGTTGCAACAGTAGACAGTGACGGTACAATAAGAGGTATTTCAAACGGTAAGGCAACGATCAAGGTTACAGCTCTTTCGGGCAAATTTGCAACTGTTACAATTAACGTGTTCACAACAACCAGCGTATATATCAACGGACTTGAGGCTCCGTCCGACGGATCAGATCTTGTATCCGAGAAAGAAATCAACAAAACCTTTGACATGACTGTAAATTATACAGCTATAGTCAGAGATCAGAACGAAAGTACCGTTCAGAATGTTGACTGCATCTGGGTATCATCGAATCCCGAAGTAGCAACGGTAGAAGGTTCAACCGGTGCAGTTCACCTTTTAGATGTAGGTGAAACAGTGATCACGGTATCTTCAGGTGCAAAGAGCAGAAGTTTCACGCTGAGAGTTGTTTCTCCATACAGAAACATTATCTACGATCCGATCAAGATGTACTATGACCCGACAGTCACTGAGTACAAGCCTGATTTGATATTCCTTATGGGTTCCCACGTTCTTGAAGAGGGTACAGACTATATTCTTACAGATTTCGAGAACAATAAGGGTATCGGCAGAGCGTCGTTTAAGATTAAGCTTCTCGGATACTACACAGGCGAAGGCAAGATCAATTACACGATTGAGAAGAGACCTTTGAGCGATGAGGAAGTTAAGGTATCTAATATAGGCACTCAGGATTACACGGGCAAGCCGGTTCAGCCAAAAGTAAAAGTAACTCTCAAGGGAGTAACGCTTGAAGAAGGTACGGATTATACGATATCTTACAAGAACAACACCGAAGAGGGTACGGCAACGGCTACTATCACCGGTAAGGGTCAGTATTATTCCGGCTCAAGAGCAATTGAGTTCAAGATCAAGAAGAACTACTCCGGCGTAATGGGCGATATGGACGATGACGGCGTTCTCACATCGGGCGACGCATTGACAATCCTCAGAAAGTCTGTAGGACTTGCAGAGCTTGACGCAGTTAAGACGAAGCTTGCCGATCTTGACAATGACGGAAGCATCACATCTGCAGACGCACTCACAGTTCTCCGCAAGAGTGTAGGTCTCGCATAGCGGCGGCCAAGCGGCCGCGGGCAGTTCGCGCACGGACTGATTGAATACAAATAGCATAAGGCACGCGCCCTACTTTTATGTTGGACGCGTGCCATTTATTTGATTTTATGAAAAATTTATGTGCGCGTATTGGGAGCGGCGGCACGCCGCCC
>CADCOF010000179.1 GCA_902802975.1 uncultured Ruminococcus sp.
ATCACAAAGTTTTTCGCCAAGCCTTTTTTCAAAAAGGCTTGCCGCCGGAGGCATACCGAAAGCTTAAGTTGATGACATTGCCTCTGTTACCGGGCGCAGTGGGCACACGCGCTAAGAAGCTGCTATACTGAAAAAGTAAAACGCGTATTGCCCGTGCGGGCACGGGCAATACGAACTGATTTTTTAACCACTTGACATCATTGATCGAATATGGTAGAATCAATAGTACGCACCGATATTTGATTTTGGATTTTTGAAAATTAACGATATACAAATGATCCGGAATTACCGATTGAGCATAGCTATTTGTCGGCAGTTCCAAAATAATTACAGGAGGTTATACAATGATCACAACTATTGTTAAACGTGATGGTCGTACTGTTCCGTTTAATAAAGGAAAAATTGTCCAAGCTATCTTTAAGGCTGCAGCTGCAATAGGCGGCAAGGATATCACGGTAGCAGAAGATCTCGCCGACCAGGTTATTGAGTATTTAATCAAGGAACTCGGTGAAGACGGCGTTCCGGGAGTGGAACATGTACAAGACGTAGTTGAAAAAATCCTTATTGAAAATGGTCATGCACGCACGGCGAAAGAATACATTCTTTACAGAGCAGAACGTACAAGAATGCGTACAATGAACACCAAGTTAATGAAAATCTACGAGGGTCTTACTTTTAAATCAGCCAAAGACAACGACATCAAGAGAGAAAACGCCAATATCGACGGCGACACTGCAATGGGCACTATGCTGAAATACGGCTCCGAGGGTGCAAAGCAGTTTTACGAGATGTACATACTGAAACCACAGCACGCCAAAGCCCACAGAGAAGGCGATATACACATTCATGATCTTGATTTTCTCACGCTTACTACAACATGCTGTCAGATCGATATAGAGCGTTTGTTTGACGGAGGCTTCTGCACCGGTCACGGATTTTTAAGAGAACCGAACGATATAATCAGCTACAGCGCGCTTGCCTGCATAGCCATTCAATCGAATCAGAACGACCAGCACGGCGGTCAGAGTATTCCTAATTTCGATTACGGCATGTCTAAAGGCGTTATGAAAACATATCGCCGTATTTATCGACAAAATCTTGCGCGCGCAATTGAGCTGCTTTGTGATGAAGAAAACGCAAAAGCAGCGGCTGATTCCATTGCCGATAAAGCAGAAGAAATATCCGGACGTATTCCCCGCCTCGATGACGGTGAGGATTATCAAAATGCCGAATTAAGCATTCTTACCGAAAAATACGGTGAGCAGACGGCTGCAAAACTTCAGCGTTTCGCTTATAATCATGCTCAGAGTGAGACAGACAGATCATGCTATCAGGCTATGGAAGCATTGGTTCACAATCTTAACACAATGCACTCAAGAGCAGGCGCGCAGATCCCGTTCTCTTCAATCAACTATGGAACAGACACATCGCCTGAGGGCAGAATGGTCATTAAAAATGTACTTAAAGCAACAGAAGCCGGTCTCGGAAACGGTGAAACGCCTATCTTCCCCATTCACATATTCAAAGTCAAGGAAGGCGTAAACTATAACCCCGGTGACCCCAACTACGACTTGTTTAAGCTGGCTATGAGAGTATCCGCAAAAAGACTCTTCCCTAACTTCAGCTTTATTGATGCGCCGTTCAATATCGGATATTACAAAGAAGGTCACCCCGAAACGGAGTGCGCATACATGGGCTGCCGCACAAGAGTTATTGCAAATGTATATGATCCAACAAGAGAGATTGTAACCGGCAGAGGAAATCTTAGTTTTACATCAATAAATTTGCCCAGAATTGCTATTCTCAGCAACGGAAATGTTGATTTCTTCTATGAGCAGCTCGATAGAATGATTGATCTTGTCATTGATCAGCTGATTTCACGATATGAGATACAGGCAAGCAAGACCGTGCGTAATTTCCCGTTTCTCATGGGGCAGGGCGTTTGGATAGACTCGGAAAAACTCGGTCCCGACGACAGCATTCGCGAAGTGCTGAAGCATGGTACTCTTACCATCGGATTTATCGGTCTTGCAGAATGCTTAAAGGCTCTCATTGGCAAACATCATGGCGAATCCAAAGAAGCCCAGAACCTCGGTTTGGAAATAATCGGCTATATGCGCAAGCGCATGGACGAGGCGTCAAGAAAATACACAATGAATTTCTCGCTTATTGCAACTCCGGCAGAAGGATTGAGCGGACGATTTGTAAAAATGGACGCAAAGCGTTTTGGTGTGATTCCGGGTGTTACTGACAGAGAGTACTATACAAACTCTTTCCATATTCCTGTTTATTTCCCGATAAACGCATTTGACAAGATCAAACTTGAGGCACCGTATCACGCGCTGACTAACGGCGGTCATATTTCGTACATCGAGCTTGACGGCGATCCTTTACAGAATCTTGATGCGTTCGAGTCCGTTATCCGCGCAATGAAAGAAAACGGAATTGGCTACGGTTCGATCAACCACCCCGTTGACAGAGACCCCTGCTGCGGATACACCGGTATTATCGGAGACTCATGCCCGCAGTGCGGCAGACATGAAAAAGACGAGGGCGTAGGATTTGACAGAATCAGAAGAATTACAGGCTATTTGGTAGGCACTGTGGACAGATTCAATAATGCAAAGCAAGCCGAAGAACGCGACAGAGTAAAGCACGATACTTCGGATACATCTACGGAACAAATTTGATACAAAAACAAATTGAGATCCGCTTCGGTTTTAGCCGCAGCGGATCTTTTTTTGTTATTCAAAATAAATATCGTACCACACAATAAACACATAAATCGTCCAAAGCTTTCTCCAGAGATCACTTTGTCCGCCAACATATGAGTCGTATATTTCCTTGATTTTATCTGTATTGAAGAATTTCTCTGCCGTTGTGCCGAAAAGCTTCTCTTTAACGCTGCTGTTGTATCGTTCATCAGCCATCCATATTCTTATCGGAACAATGAAACCGAGTTTCTTGCGAAAAGCAATTTCATCGGGGAGAACTTTTGCGGCAGCTGTTCTGAATGCAACTTTGTTCTGCTCTTCATTTACTTTGTATTTTGAAGGCATTCTCGATGCGATATCAAAAATACGCCTGTCCGTAAGCGGCATTCTGATCTCAAGACCGCAAACAGTACTCATTTTATCAACATTAAGATAAATATCGCCCTCCAGCCACACCTCAATATCAACTCTTGACATCTTTGAAAGCGGATCCATACCCTCCATACGCTTGTACAAATCGCCAACTATATTTATGGGGAGAACACCCTCAACATAATGCTTCAAAAGCTCTTTCTTCTCATCTTCCTTCATGATCATCGTGTTTCCGATGTAGAAGTCTTTCAGATTGTCGCCATAGCGTTCAGCGTTACGGTACATATTGTAGCCGCCAAAAAATTCGTCCGAACCTTCGCCGGAATAGCATAATTTGGTATGCTCGGCAGTTGCTTTACATGCAAGAGCAAACACAATAGCAGACGCGTCCGCAAGAGGCAGCTCCATATTTTCACAAACATAGGGCACTGCGTTGAAGTACTCCTCCGGCTGAATTATTGCGGTGATATTCTTTCTTCCAAGCAATTCGGCTGTTTTGCGCGCAAGCTTTGACTCATCGAAACGCTCGTCTTCATAGCCGCAGGAATCGGAAACTTCAGCATCACTGACAGCAAAAACGTATGAAGAGTCAACGCCGCCGGACAAAAACGACTCTGCAGTTTCGTCCTCATCTTTGACTTCTTTCATGATCTCAAGCAGCGTGCTGTGGATTTCATCTGCGTATTCATTGAGAGATTTGCTGTCGTCGGGCTTAAACTCAGGCTGCCAATAGCGCGTTATCTTGGCTTGTCCGTTTTCAAATTCGAGAAAACAGCCCGGCATAAGCTTTTTTACGCCTTTGAAAAAGGTATCTTCTCCCCCACAGTACGTAAGTGTGAGATAAATCTGGAGCATTTCCTCGTTTAATTCTTTCTTGAAACCCTCACCCTCAATAATATCTTTGATAAATGTGCCATGAAGAAGTTTTCCATCGTCTGTGATATAGTAATAAAAAGGCTTCGTTCCGAATTGATCTCGGAAACATACTAACTTATTATTATCTTTAACAGAAAAAGCAAACATTCCATAAATATGGTTTGGAAGGTCGCAGCCCCATTTTTGATATCCTTTTGTTAATATTTCACGTTCTCTTTCGTCACGAGAAAGTGTTTGTGTAATACCAAGTTCCGAATTAAGAGAACGCCAATTTCGAATATGTCCTCTGTATTCAAGCAAACTTACACTCATACAGTTATACTCCTTTCGCAATAACAGGTCGTATTTTCAGCTGAATTTGACAGCCTACATATGTATTATACCCTAAAAACACTGTCATTGCAATATGTGAATAAAATTTATCGGACAAACGAATTCAAGAAAATAATAAAAAATATTCAATTTCAAGTGAGGAGATTTGCATGTATGATTGACTAATTATTGAAAACAAAAAAACATTGACATATATACATGAGGAGGACTATTATTATGAAAAAGAAAACTTTATGCATTATTATGACAATACTTATCGCCGCATCAGCAATAGGCTGCGGCAGTGTAGTAACAAATGAATCCATCACAGATGCCGACGGCGGTATGACTGACGGAACAAGGAAATCCACAGGAACGGGAGCCGAAACAGCGGCAACAGCAGGAGCGGGATTTGACGATGATGCACCTGTGATGAATATTACCGAGGATAGCTATGCGGCAGCAGATGTGGAAGCGTCACCAATGGCTGAGGCAGCCGAAACAGACCCCTCGGCTGTTAAAGGCACAGACGACGAATCTGAAAAACGCGATTTGCCCGAAGCGGGGCAGCTCACAGCCGGAGAGTGGAACGACAATGAGAACTGGGGATTCTTTTCCAATCTTGTTAATTCGGGGAAAATAGCATTTCCGAGTTTCGGACTTGATCCTATCCACAGAGTGACTGTTGAAGCAAAAGATAAGAGTGGTAAACCGCTTGCTAACGCCAAAGCTGTATTAACGGACAAAAGCGGAAAAACGCTGTTCAGCGGCGTGACAAACAAGGACGGTATTGCTTATTTGTTCGGAAACGGTGACAATTCTTATGACGTTGAAGTATCACTCGGAAGTGCATCACAGAAAGTGAGTGTACAGGGCGGCGGAAATTCCGGACAAACTAAGACGGAAGATGTAAAAGACAACGCAAACGACCTTAACGCACAGGTTGTACTTGACACCGACAGCAAGCCATACAAGGCTATGGACATCATGTTTATTCTTGATACAACAGGTTCCATGTCCGATGAGATGCTTTTCCTGCAGAGCGAATTCACAGCTATCACGCAAGAAATCGGAACAACGGATACTCGCTATGCAATGAATTTCTACCGTGACGATGGTGATGAATATATTACCCGCTGCAATGATTTCACTACCGACATTAAGGCAATACAAAAGGCAATCAACAACGAATCTGCGGACGGAGGCGGAGATTATCCCGAGGCAGTGGCTGAAGTGCTGAAAGAGTCTGTATCTAATAGCAGTTGGAAAGAAGACTCAGTTAAGCTCGCGTTTTTAATCTTCGACGCACCGCCTCATGCTGAAAAGGCACAGGAGATAGCCGAATCGGTAACGGCAGCAACCGAGAAGGGCATAAGAATTATACCGGTAATTGCGTCTGACAGTGACAGAGACACAGAACTGTTTGGAAGAGCTGCAGCTATCTACACAGGCGGTACATATGTATTTCTGACCGACGATTCCGGAATAGGCAACTCACACGAGGAACCAATAATCGGCAGCTATGAAGTTAAATCTCTCTATGATACAATCATCGAAATAGTTAACAACTATCGCCAATAGCAGGCTTGCACCCGCAGGCAGTTCCGTCGGACTATATTCTTAACGGAAGTCTTCGCCGCGTTTGCATCTTATAAGTCGGGCGGCGGGTTGCACCCGCTCCCAATACGCGGCGGGTTGCACCCGCTCCCAATAAGCGCACATAATTTATTTTCGGCGAACATTATAACCCGCGTCCAAAAAATAGTTGGGCGCGGGTTTTGTGGCTTGGATTTGAATACAGTTTGAGCGAGTATTGCCTGCACCCGCATGGGTGCCGCGTATTGGGAGCGGGTGTAACCCGCCGAGTACTGCCTGCACCCGCATGGGTACTAAAACTAAAATACTTTTTCAAATAACCTCTGTACTTTTGATAAAAGAATGTGATATAATGGAATGTGATAGAAATAAAAATTTATGTGCCGATATTTATAGCCAACGACATTTAAAAGAGTTGCACTTCAAAGCTAAAAGTTATAACGGCAATACTTTTGTGCAATATAAAAAGAATGATTGAAAGAAATAAATTTGCAACAAGCTCTCATTGCACATTGCTCATTGCACATTGAAATAAAGGATGATTGATATAAATGGAAATGGATTTTGACGCTTTTGACGCGGGAATATTACCGGGAGGACTCAGAAATCGCAGCAATGTCCGTCTGCTTATCTGCTATATACTTGACAGCATAAAAAAACCTGTAAAAAAAGACCTTGTAATCACATCTATACAAAAGAACGGTATTGCAAACTATTTTGAAACAATAGACGCATTTGTTGATCTCTTAAACAAGAATAATATTATACTTGTTGATAAAGAAAACGATACATACACCGTGACTAAATCCGGTAAGCTTATTGCGTCATCACTCGGTGAGGATCTTCCGCTTACCATAAGAGAGCGTGCTTTGTCCGGCATTTGCGAATTGTTGGCACAGCAGCGCAGTGAAAACGAAAATACAGCAGAAATAATCAAACAGAAAAACGGATACGTTGTGGACTGTCATATTAAAGGTACGGACTCGGATTTGATGAGTTTTCAGTTGTACGTTCCCGATTCAAAACAAGCCCGATTGGTAAAAAGAAATTTTCAATCAAACCCGGAAATTATATATAAAACTATGATCGCAGTCATCACCAACAATGCCGATTTTGCCGCCCAAACCTTGAAGGATATTACAAGAAAAGGTTTTTCATCAAGAAACAATATGTGATTTTTAGAATAGCAAAGAAACAAAAGTAACTAAAATCGCGCCGGGTACTCCGCCCAGAACTGACACAACTATAGACGCCTGAGTGATAGGAACAGCTGCTGTAACATTTGCCGCTGTCAAGGCTATCGCCCCGCCAAGCATTCCGAATAACGACGTTCGCAAAGGGCGTTCACTGCCGGTCAGTGACTCCGCTATTGAAATAATAAAAAAACCAATACATAAAACAAGAGCCATGTTCTGCCTCCTCAGTGCCAAATCATTTTCGGTATATTGTATTCGATCAAGCTTGGAATTATGAAATGAAAAACGGATGTGAATATTTTGAATACAGTGAATAGTCTCCCAAATGAAGTTGAAAAAGCATTAACCATGCTGCGAAAAGCCGGCTTTGAAGCGTATATTATCGGCGGCTGCGTGCGCGACAGATTGATGGGCGTCGAACCGAAAGATTACGACATCACAACGTCTGCACAGCCGACGCAAACCGAACAAGTTTTCAAATCTTTCAGAGTAATTGAAACGGGCATTAAACACGGAACCGTCACTGTATTAATAAATGGATTGCCGCTTGAAATTACCACATACCGCATTGATTCGAAATACAGCGATAACCGCCGCCCCGACAATGTGACATTTACAAAAAATCTTGTGGAAGACACAAAACGTCGTGATTTTACGATGAACGCAGTGGCGATGGACGAAAAAGGAAATTACGTGGATAATCACGGAGGTATTTCAGATATAAACGACCACATAATAAGATGTGTCGGCGATCCTGATAAACGCTTTGGAGAAGACGCACTGCGGATACTCAGAGCGATACGTTTTTCTTCCGTATTGGGATTCGAGATCGAACAGTCCACAAAAGACGCTGTTTTTCGCTGCAAAGATCTTCTGCGCAATATCAGCATGGAGAGAATTTCTTCCGAACTGGTCAAGATACTCTGTGGAAAAGACGCGTGCAGAGTAATTATCGAATATGTTGATGTGCTGGGAACTGTTATCCCTGAAATATACGAGATGAAGGATTTTGATCAGCATACGCCATATCATATTTATGACGTTTTGGAACACACGGCACATGTTGTGGAAAATGTATCGGTTGATCCTGTAATGAGGCTGGCTGCATTGTTTCACGACATTGCAAAACCAAAAACGCTCACAATAGATCAAGGCGTGGGGCATTTTTACGGACATGCAAAACTTGGCGGAGAAATGACAGACTCAATTATGAAGCGTCTGAAATTTGACAACGAAACGCGCGAAACAGCAGTTGAGATAGTTTCGCTGCACTGCAATCAGATAACAAATAGCGAGACTGCAATAAAGCGATTCATGAGCAAGCATTCCTGCGATATTCTGTTTAAAGTTATTGAACTAAAAAAAGCCGACGAGCGCGCAAAACACCCGTCATGCTTACAGCGTATTGATGAACTTGAAAAAATTGAGCAAACAGCGCGTGACATTATCGAAAAAAACGAATGCTTTTCGCTTAAATCGCTGACGATCAACGGAAAAGATTTGATCGCAATAGGCTACAAGCCCGGAAAAGAACTTGGAGAATGTCTTTCGCATTTACTTGACAGCGTAATCAGCGGAGATTTGGCAAACGAGCGCGACGCGCTTATCTTTGCAGCACAACAGTTCAAAAAATAACCACACCGCCAATATCCGTGGGGGGCAGCTGTGGACACAATATCTCTGCTTCAACTCGATTTAACATACAAAAATCTCTTATTTTCTCTGAATCGCCATGCTGATCAATATTTCCGATAAAAGCTATTTTGTTGTCTGATATCATAAAACTTGCACCGCCGATAAAGCCCTCGTATTTATCACAAAGTGCGATGCCTAAAGGTGAAATTTCAAGAACGCTTATTCCATGAGAGCGTGCTGCAGCGGATATTCCTTTATCAGACGTAATTATTGCGCTGGCTGATATAGCCGCGCAGGAACATTTAGCATAACCCTGGTTCACATGAATAATATTATAATTTTGTGAAAAAAGATAATCTAAAAGATACTCATCGGTGTATTTTGTGTTGCATAATACATTGTTTCCCACAATTAAAACATTAAGCAAAGTGCAATGGGGATATTTAAATATTTCGATTGCACTTTTTGTATATTTGATCTTACTTTTATCACTGACACAATCAGCAACGCTTGAATTAAAAGGCTCATTATCTTTTATCAAAAATATCTCGCCATGCGGCAGAATCAACATCTGCATATCTGCATGACTTGATTCGAGAGTATCCGTATTATTCCGATACGGAAAAACTTTAATAGGAATAAGACCCGTTTGTTCCAAAGCGCTTATGATTTTTTTATTGTGATATGATACAGCAGCAAAATAATTCATATATAATCCCCTATGCGCTTTTTATTTTTGAGTTAAGTAATTTTTTGCTAATGTGCCTGACTTTTGGAATCAATAATATTATAACACAATTTACAAAAATTAAAAGCTCTGTTGTACAGTTTATTTGCAGCACAAAATTATAACCCGCGCCAACGTTATGTAGGACGCGGGTTTTTCAGTTTTGGTTTGCATATAGTTTGAGTGCGAACCGTCAGCGGCGACACGCCGCCTATTTTAGTACGCTTGCCAAGAATTGTTTCGCCTTATCTGTTTTGGGTGAGGAGAAAATTTCATCGGGTGTGCCTGTTTCAAGTATTTTTCCGTCCGCCATAAATACAACTCTGTCGGCAACTTCTCTTGCAAAACCCATTTCGTGCGTGACAACAACCATCGTCATTCCGTCTTTCGCAAGAGCTTTCATTACCTCAAGAACCTCGCCGACCATTTCAGGGTCAAGCGCAGACGTCGGCTCGTCAAACAGCATCACGTCAGGCTCCATACATAACGCGCGAACTATCGCTATTCGCTGCTTCTGCCCGCCTGAAAGCTGTGCCGGATATGAATTCGCTCTGTCGTCAAGTCCGACTTTCTTAAGCAGCTCGTGCGCCTTTGCCTCAGCCTCTTCTTTTGTTTTGCCGTGAAGTTTCATCGGCGCAATAGTCACATTCTTCATGATGGTCATATGAGGAAACAAATTGAAATGCTGGAACACCATTCCCATTTTCTGGCGGTGAAGATTAATGTTGATTCCTTTGTCAAGCATATTTACGCCCTCAAAAATTATCTCACCGGACGTTGGCATTTCGAGCAAATTCAGCGAACGCAAAAACGTTGATTTTCCCGATCCCGACGGACCGATTACAACAGCAACCTCGCCTTTTTCGATATCAATGCTTACTCCATCGAGCGCATGGAGGCTGCCGTAATGCTTTTCAAGGTTTCTCACCATTATCAGGCTTTCTGTCATTTCGCTGCCCTCTATGTTGATATGTTCTGCCGGCTTCTTTTCCGGTGCGGCCGCCTGATCGGAGTTTTTCGTTAGTTTGATTTTGCTGTTATCAGTGCTCACTGTTTCTCAATCTCCTTTCAAGAAGCGCGACAAGCTTCGTAAGTATTACTACAATAACAAGATATATAATCGCAACAGATATCAGCGGCATAAATGCATCGAATGTTCTTCCGACAATGATATAACCGCCCTTTGTTAGATCCTGAAGCGCAATATAACCGGAAACCGATGTTTCCTTCAACAGCACGATAAATTCATTGCACAGCGCGGGAAGAATATTTTTGAACGCCTGCGGCAAAATGACATACCACATAGTTTGAACATAGTTAAAGCCCAGTGAACGCCCTGCCTCAAACTGACCGTTATCAACAGACATAATGCCCGCTCTGACAATCTCAGCTACATACGCACCGGAATTTATACCGAAGGCCAATATTGCCACAAGTATTTCGTCAACACCCAACGGGGCAAGAATAACAAAATACACAATCAGCAGCTGAACAACAACAGGAGTACCTCTGATAACCGTCAAGTAGATATTTGCCAAAAAATTCAAAATGCGCAGCTTGCCTGTTTTATCGTGAGTTGCTCTTATTGCAGCAACCAAAAAGCCTAGAATTACGCCGATAACAACCGCGCCCAAAGTGATTTTCATCGTAACAGCGAGACCGTTTGCAAGATATTTCCAGCGATCGTCCTCAATAAAGCAGTTTACAAAACGATCACGAAGTTTTTCAAAAAAGCCCGCATTTTCTGCGTCTAATAGTAAATTCATTGGAAAGCCTCCGTCAAAGCAAAAGTTTCAAAAAAAGAGCCGCATTACGCGGCTCTTCACACAGCACGAAATGGCTGTATTACTCAGCGGGAATATACTTGTTTATGATCTTCTCGATCGAGCCGTCTGCCTCGAGTTCGGTAAGAGCTTTGTTGATTGCCTCGGTAAGAGCGGCGTTATCCTTATTTACAGCAATTGCATACTCTTCTGTAGCATAATTTGTTTCAAGAATCTTAAGACCTTCGTTTGCTGCAACATAAGACTTTGCAGGCTCTCCGTCAATAACAACAGCATCTACCGCGCCGGACTTAAGAGCGGAAACAGCGTCTGAACCTTTATTGTATCTCTTAACATGATCCTCACCGAGATCCTCTGTTACGCTCATATCGCCTGTTGTACTCTCCTGAACACCGACCTTCTTATCTTTAAGATCATCAATGGAAGCAACAATACTGTCGTCCTTAACAATGATAACCTGAGCTGCAGTTGTGTAGTTGTTTGTAAAATCCACCGTCTTGAGTCTGTCCTCGGTAACGCTCATGCCTGCCATACCGATATCGATAGAACCTGTCTGAACTGCACCAATGATGGAGTCGAACTCCATATCCTTGATTTCAAGCTCCACACCAAGCTTCTGTGCGATAAGTGCGGCAATTTCTGCGTCGATGCCAACAATGTCGCCGCCCTCATGGTATTCATAAGGTGGGAACTCTGCGTTTGTGCCCATTGTAAGCTTGCCGTCAACTGTGTACTTGATATCGCCCGATACAGCAGTATCACTTGTAGCAGTATCAGTAACTGATGTGCCGGTACTGTTATTCGGAGTATCTGTTGCAGGCTGAGTCTTCTCACCACATGCAGCCAATGCGCAAACCATAGCAGCAGCGCAGACAAGCGCAATGATTTTCTTTAATGTTTTCATTATTAGTATTCCTCCAATTCTCCATTGTGTGATTACAAATCATAAAACTTACCACATTATCTTAGCACATGAAAAAAATATAGTCAATAGTATTTGCCGAAAAGCGATAAGATTGTATATTATCATAAAATAATGAATTTTTAATACAGCTGATTTTAGTCACTTTGTGACCGAAAAACAAACAAAAGCAGAGAGTCAAAAAACCCTCCGCCTTTTAACGCGCCAAAAGGGATTCGAACCCCCGACCTTCCCCTTAGGAGGGGGACGCTCTATCCAGCTGAGCTATTGGCGCAAATTCACAGTGTTTGTATTATATCACAGTTTTTTTTCGTTGTCAATAGAAAAACAAAAGTTGCAAAATCGCAGCTAAATATTTTCAGACTTTTTCGCAGACGTGAATTGAAAAAGTTTCAACGCGGGTATTGACAATTACGAACCGATGTAGTATAATTAATGTCGTTGGATATACAATTGTTTTGCTAGTATGGCTCAGTTGGTAGAGCAGCGCATTCGTAATGCGCAGGTCGTCGGTTCGAGTCCGACTACTAGCTTTGAAGAAGCGGCTTGAACAGTACGTTTGAGCCGCTTTTTTGTTAAACAACAAACGCTTATTCTAAAAAGTGTTTATAATTGTGTTTATCAATATTTCTAAATTCGCAAAAGTTAAGGACTATAAGCTGTACTTTGCTTATAGCCCTTAACTTTTGTTTTCGGAGGATAAATACGCATATCTATCTCATTTTCGGCAAGCGGCTGTGATATTTATCTCATATTACTGTTCTTTTTAGTGTCAACGAAGTGTACTTCCCGCCGGGATATCATCGACTATGATCACCTTAATATCTCCGTTGGGACAATCTGCGGATAAGATCATTCCGTTACTCTCAACGCCGCAAAGCTTCGCCGGCATAAGATTCGATACCACAATAAGAGTGTGCCCGATAAGCTCCTCCGGTTTATAGTACTGCGCTATACCTGAAACTACAGTGCGCTCTCCCTCACCGTCGTTCAACGTAAACTTAAGCAGCTTCTTCGAACGCTTCACATTTTCGCATGCAGTAACCTTCATAGTCTTGAGCTGCACTTTTGCAAAATCATCTATGCCAATGAGCGCAACGCCTTCAGGTTTCTTGTCGCCTTCGGGCTTTTTCTCCTCGGGCTTTTTCTCCTCGGGCTTTTTTTCTTCAGCCTTCGGCGCGGGTGCGCTGCTCTTGAGTATCTCGTTGAGGGCGTCAATCTCTTTTTCAATGTCGATACGCGGGAAGAGTGCCGCGCCTTTCTTTACGGTGACATTTGTCGGAAGAATTCCGAATTTCTCTGCGTTGTCGTAATTTGCAGCAGCTGAATCTGCACCGATCTGCTCAAATACCTTAGGCATTGTCTCAGGCATGAAAGCGGAAAGCAATGTTGAAATAATGCGTATCGTGTCGAGAAGGTTGTACAGAACGCTTGCCAGACGCGCTTTTTTGCTCTCATCCTTACCGAGTATCCACGGAGTAGTTTCGTCTATATACTTGTTGGCACGCGATACAACGTTGAAAATCTCAATAAGAGCCTTGTTGATCTGAGTCTGATCGATATACTCGTCAACCTTTTCTCTGAGCGCGCAAGCCTCGCTGATAAGCTCGTCATCGAAATCGCCGTGTTCTCTTTCATCGGGAAGTGTGCCTCCGAAATATTTTTCCACCATCGCAACTGTTCTCGAAACGAGATTTCCGAGTCCGTTTGCAAGATCGGTGTTTATGCGCTTGATCATAATCTCATTTGAAAAATCGCTGTCCGCGCCAAGAGCCATTTCTCTGAGGATATGGTAGCGAATGGCGTCCGCCCCGTAACGCTGACCGAGAATAAACGGGTCAACTACGTTGCCGAGCGATTTGCTCATTTTTACGCCGTTGAACGTAATCCAACCGTGAACAGCCAGATGTTTAGGCAGCGGCAAATCGAGAGCCATAAGTATTGCCGGCCATGTGATCGCGTGGAATCTCATAATATCCTTAGCGACCATGTGAACGTCTGCCGGCCAGAATTTGTCATAGTCGCCGAAAGTATTGTTGTCGTAGCCGAGCGCGGATATATAGTTCGAAAGTGCGTCTACCCAAACGTACACAACGTGGTCGGGGTCAAACGGAACCGGAATGCCCCACTTGAACGAATTTCTCGACACACAGAGGTCTTCAAGTCCGGGCTTTATGAAATTGTTCACAAGCTCCAGCGCACGTGTTTTCGGGCGCAGATAGTCTGTTTCTGTCAACAGCTTTTCGAGTCTGTCTGCGAACGGTGCCATTTTCATGAAGTACGCTTCTTCCTTCGCCTGCTTTACGCTGCGGTGGCACTCCGGGCAGCAGCCGTTTTCGTCAAGCTGGCTGTCCGTCCAGAAACTCTCGCACGGTGTGCAGTAGTTGCCCGCGTACTCGCCCTTGTAAATATAGCCCTTGTCGTAAAGTGCCTTGAAAATATTCTGAACAGACTCGATGTGATAATCATCGGTAGTTCTGATGTAACGGTCATAATCGACATTCATATATTTCCATAATTTTTTGAACTTCACTACAATTTCGTCCACGTATTCTATAGGAGTAACGCCCTTAGCCTTTGCGTTTTGCTCGATTTTCTGACCATGTTCATCTGTACCTGTAAGGAACATAACGTCACAGCCCTGCATTCTCTTGTAACGCGCGATCGAGTCGCACGCAACCGTTGTATAGCAATGACCGATATGAGGATTACCCGAGGGGTAGTATATCGGGGTGGTAATATAAAAATTTCCTTTACTCATAAATAATCTATCCTTTAACTTTTATTTTTAGGAAATAAACAAAAATAAAAATGCACAAAAATCTTAATATTCACTTTTTCCGTTACTGTCGCAGCAACAGATATAACGGATAAGTAATCTTTCTGAGATTTTTTTTGTTTTCACACAGTCTGCATTTATATTTTGAAGCTTTGAGCTAACCAACTCAACACTATCATTCCGCCTTATTTTCTTTTTTCTTAAGCGTCAGCTTCTTTTCCTGCCCATGAATCAGCCTGACAATGTTCTCGTGGTGCTTGGCAATGACGCCGCCGCATACAACAAACATCGTCCCTGTAACGATACCCGCATACTGCGCCGAATATATTCCCGCAGATTTGAAGCCATAATAATATGTAACAACAAATGTTGCAATAACCACAACAATTCCCGAGATGATTGAGCTGAGCGACACAATTTTGGAGCAGATAAAGACTATCAAAAACGCAGTGAGTGCGATTGCAAACACGATTGGATTAATCACAGCCAGCAGTGCCGCCACAGTCACAACTCCCTTGCCGCCCTTGAAATGAAAATACACAGGGAAAATATGACCCAAAAAGCAGCACATGCCCGCGAGGTATTTTCCGTAGCCCAACAATTCCGCCTGAGGTATCGTTGCATCCATTGTTTTAAACAGGATACCGCCGATAACCACGGAGATCACGCATTTCAAAAAATCACCGATAAATGTAATCACTCCCGCAGTGACGCCTACAGAGCGCATCACATTTGTAAAGCCGCCGTTGCCGCTGCCCATCGTCCTGATATCTTTGCCAGTGAACAGTTTAGTTACAATTATGGCAATATTTAAGCTGCCGAGAAGATATGATACCGCAATCACGACTACGATTTTTAACAAATTGATAGGATCGGTAAATAAACTTACCATATAATGCTTCCTTCCGTTAATTATTAGTTTATATCAATTACGCTTTTCTCCGCGCTCACGCACAACAAATCTGATGGGCGTTCCGACAAGTCCGAATGCGTCACGAATTCTGTTCTCGAGATAACGCCTGTATGAAAAGTGAAACAAATCGGCCGAATTAACAAAACAAACAAATGTGGGGGGGGTTACCGACGCCTGAGTCATGTAGAATATCTTTAATCTTCTGCCCTTATCCGTGGGGGGCTGCACTCTTGCGGTTGCCTCCGCGAGTATTTCGTTGAGAACGCCCGTCTTTATTCTCATATTCGCCGACGCTGCCACCTGCGATATCATATCAAACAGCTTGTCCACACGCTGCCCCGTCTTTGCAGATATAAATATGATCGGCGCATACGACATAAATGAAAAATCGACTTCGAGTTTCTTTCTCATCTGATCGAGAGTCTTGCCGTCTTTTTCGACTGCGTCCCATTTATTAACAGCTATGATACAGCCCTTCCCCGCTTCGTGCGCAAGACCGGCTACTTTTGAATCCTGCTCCGTAAAACCTTCCGTTGCGTCAATCATGATAACGCACACGTCGGAACGCTCAATCGCCATTTTAGCACGAAGAATGCTGTATTTTTCGATGTTGTCATCAACTTTGCTTTTTCGCCGCAGTCCCGCCGTATCTGTAAAGTTGAATTTTCCGTGGTCGTTTTCCACAAGCGTATCAATCGTATCGCGCGTTGTGCCGGCGATATCGGAAACAATACATCTTTCCGAACCGGAAATATAGTTGACAAGAGAAGATTTTCCCGCGTTCGGCTTACCTATAACGGCAACGGAGATAATGTCGCTTTCTTCTTCTTCGTCGTCATCAGGCGGAAAATACTCAAACATGGCGTCGAGAAGGTCTCCCGTGCCGTGACCGTGAACGGACGATACAGCGATTGGATCGCCAAGCCCCAGATTGTAAAATTCATAGAACTCCGGTTCGGGCTCGCCTATCGTGTCACATTTATTGACGCACAAAACAACAGGGCGGCCGCTTTTTTGTATCATGGCGGCAACTTCTCTGTCGGCTGCTACAATTCCCGCTCGAATATCGACCACAAGAACAATAACATCGGCGGTCTCAATAGCAATTTCAGCCTGACGTCGCATTTGCGACAAAATCACGTCCTTTGAATCAGGCTCGATTCCGCCTGTATCGATTATGGTAAACTTCCTGTTTCGCCATTCGCACTCGCCGTAGAGTCGGTCTCTTGTGACGCCGGGCGTATCATCAACGATGGAAAGCCGCTGACCGATGAGTTTATTGAAAAGCGTAGACTTTCCGACATTCGGCCGCCCGACAATAGCTGCAATAGGTTTCATTTTATCACCTTACTTTAACTTCATGTATTGGTTAAAAAAACAAGGGAGGAACTCGCCTCCCTTTAAAATACCTGTTCTCAAAAGAGACGCAGTATAATTTATCAATCCTCTTCGAAAACTAAAACCTGTCTGCCGTTGTAATCGCCGCAGGCAGCACAAACTCTGTGGGGAGCTTTCCACTCGCCGCAGTTAGGGCACTTCGAAAGAGCCGGAGCCTGAAGTTTCCAAACATTATTTCTTCTTGTATTCTTTCTTGCATGTGACGATTTTCTCTTAGGTACAGCCATTTTTATTTCCTCCTTATAGTAAAAAGCAAGCGTTATTCTTCAACAAATAAATTTTTCAGAGCATCCCATCTGGGGTCTGTGTCTTTTGCGTCACAGCCGCAGTCACCCTCGTTAAGATTTTTGCCGCATTTCGGGCACAAGCCCCTGCAATCGTTCTTACACAAGTGTTTTGCCGGCAGTGAGAGCAAAATATCCGCCGTAACAGGCGAGTCCAAATCAACGACAAAATCGGGAGCCTCGATGTAATCGTCCTCGTTTTCACCAACGAGCGACTGCACCGCGGTATGCTTAAAGCAGCAGACAAACGGGGTTATGGTTTCCTCACCGCATCTGTCGCAGGGCGCAGCATAATCGAACTTAACCGTAACCGCCAGATCTACGATACCCGCACGATTTTCTGCATATGCCGACACCTTCACAGGTGATTGAAACGGAGCGCAGCCGTTGAAATCCAAATCAGACAGATCAAGATCATACTCGGCATTCAAGACCTCATCTTCCGTCAAGAAGACCTTCTTCAAATTCCAAAGCATATTGCACCTCAATAAACATACTCATATTCCGATTTCATCTGAAATACCGCATTTTATTATACATCTTCACGCGGCGTTTGTCAATAGGGAATGAGAAAAATATTCCGCCTGAGCAGCTGAAAATAATGTATTGAAAACGCTTGATCTATCTGAATACATACTTACCACCATGCATCAAGCTAAGCCATGATATAGTACATCATAAAGTTTTTCGCCCAGCCTTTTTTCAAAAAGGCTGGGCGCCGGAGGCATACTGAAAGCCTGAGGTTATATTATCATCGTGCCCACTACAGTTATATCATCATCTCGATCCAGTTTGCTGCCTATCATTGCCTCGTCGATAATGTCATTTACCAACCGCTGAATGTCTTCGCCCTCAAAATCACGCATCATTGCGCTTATCCAATTATCGCTGATTGCTACTGCGCCGTCCGACACCATCACTACTATGTCGCCCGCGTTAAGTTTCCTTTCATCGTGTGTGAGCCTCACGTCCGGCATTATTCCCGCCGGCAGCGACGTCGGCTCGACTCTCTCCACTTTGCCGCTCCTTCTGATAAACGTCACCGGCGCGCCCGCTTTCATTATCTCGGTTTCGCCGCTGAACAAATCTATGCACATTATGTCCAACGTTGCAAGCGACTCATCGTCCGACTTCACCATCAGCGCGGAGTTTGCCGCACTCATTGCCGCGTCAAATCCAAGCCCCGAACGTATCAGCTTCGATACAATGCTGACCGCCATACAGCCGTCTACGGCAGCTCGTCCTCCTGTACCCATTCCGTCGCTTATGATCGCAATGAAACGCCCCTGACCGTCATTGAAGTAATTCAAGCTGTCGCCGCACAGCCGCCCGTCTTTGCAAATGTGCTGCGCCGTGCCGATATTTACATCAAGCCGCGGTTTTTCGTTGAGCGTTATCCTCAGCCTGTTTCCGGAATTCGTCAGTTTCGCAGTGTCGAGCCGCCTTCCGCACAGCCGCGAAATGTCGCTTTCAATGCTCTCTTTCTTTAGTACTCGCCTGTCATCTGCTGACGTCTCGGCTTCTATTGACATTCGCCCGTATGTGTTCAGCCGCACAGAACATTCAAACACAACGCAGCCTTTCATTCTCAGGTAATCGCTTATTTTTTCCTGTGCCGCCTCGTCGAATGATTCAAACTGCTCCAGTTCGTTTTTTATCCCGCTCAGTATCTCGCCCAGACCGCAGAACTGCCCCGCCACAACGCCGCGTATCTGCGCTGTTCTCGCCTTTGCCGTTAGGTATCCCCTGTAGCTTAAGTAACTCTCGTTTATCGAGCGCGCCAACTCTCGTGAACGGCAGCACCGCTTGCTAAACACGCGCGTTATGTCGTTTTCGTCAATCTCTCCCGCCGCCGTCAATATCGGCTGAAGTGACTTGAGTTTCTCTTCACTGCCCACATCACGAAAACAAAACGCCCTCATTCCGCAGCGCGAACAGCACTCCTCAATGCTTCTTTCAAACACGCTGTCAAGCTCCTCACTGTAGTGTTCTCCAAGACGCTTTGCAACTGAATTCACGGCTTCGTTTATGCTGCCTATAGCTTTTGACGCAAGATCAAGCCTCATGATCACAGTTCGCCGCGCACTGTCCGAATAATCTTCGCTTTTGTGAGGTGACACCAAAAACGCGGCTCTGCTCCCCCACTCTTTGGGAAAACAAAGAAAAATTGCCGATGCGATAGCCGTCTCATAAAACATAATAGCCGTTTGCTGCGTTATCCCTCCCGTCATACCAATGATCGTGCTGCAAAACAAAAATGCAGCCGCCGCGCCTATCTTTCCAATGTACGAAAACATTCCCGCCATAAGCCCGCCAAAGGCGCAGCCTATCGGCACTGCACCCGGCGCAAACAGCACGCCTACCGCTGTGCCTCCGATACAGCCGCCCGCCGCCGCACCATAATACGCACAAAACATGACAGCTATATACGCAAGTATTCTTCCCACTGATATATACCCTATCTTAATATTACCGGTTGAAAGCAAAAAGACGCAGCATGTCATTATAACGCACACTACTTCTCTTTTGTTGAAGGCGGCAGCACCCTTACCCGTGCCTAAAAGACGCACGCTCTCTTTCATAAAATAAGCACCGCACGCTCCCAGCATAGCTTCGGCAAAGCACAGCACAATTTCTGCGCTGCCTTTGCCCGATGCAGCGATCATAACGCCGCCGGTACACAGCAGCGGCGCAGCCGCAACTATAGGCGAAAACACGCGGCTTTCACACACACGTTTGAGATCGGAAAAAAGCCACCGAAACGCAGCGACCGCGACAACAGAGGCTGCCAGCCGAAAACTGTCGCCCCTGAGAGCAAGCACAACGCCCAGCACCGCGCCTGATGCGCTCATGGGAACAAACCTCCACTCAACAGCTGCCACAAGCGCAACGCCAAAAGGCATACATCCGCCCCACACGCGCCCCTGTGACACAACAACCCCACACAAAAAGTACACCGCCTGCATTAGTGCGCCGCTGCTCAAGGCACGCACAGCAGGTGATTTTATTTTTGCAGCATATTTCATCAAATCGTTCCTTTCGTTTGTGATAATTTTCATTATACACTTTACCCGGCTAATATTATGTCACTCTGCGTTTGTCGTTTGAGGTTATTGACTGTATTTAGATTTATGATTTGCTCGATTTTCATTATGATTTTTGTAATTTAGCAAACAATTTGACGCAATAAAAAATAGCTAAAAAAGCCTCTTAATATTTGTGTAATATTTTTTCATCAAAAAGGTATGAATAATCAGATTGGAATGTTATAATACACATATATAAATCAAAGTCGGTGAATAAATTGGATTTTTCGAAAGAACTCCTCGATAAAAATGCGCAGCGGTGGAATTATACAGACGCTGTGCTTATTGTAAAAAAATGCGAAGAATATGCTTCTCTTATCGAGCTACACAAACTTGACGATCTGTTTACAAAAATAGCCGCCGAAACATATTCAAAAGCGATAATCACAACAAAAGAGATACTGACGCTGCTGTACAACGGCTATCCGGAAGGTGCAATGGCACTTTCCAGAATATTGTACGAATCAATGGTGATAATACGCTTTTTGTATGAAAGGCGCAGCGACCACAAGCTGTTGGAGCGTTATATCGATGACTTTTATGTAAAAGTATCGAGAGATAAAATAAAGTATTATAGCTATATATGTACATATTCGCAGGACAAAAGAGAACTTGAAGACGCGCAGCAGCGCAAATCAGCAGCACGCAAAGAACACAACAAACTGAAAGAAAAATACTCGGAATTCCTGACATATAATAAACAAGGCAGTTATTTGCACGATTATTGGTGGATAGGGAATGTTCTTCCATCACGAAATTTTGGTGCAATACAAAACGAAACTGCGCTTGAAAATCTGAAAATACTGTACATCATATCATGTTACAGAGCGCACTCGGGAGTAGTTGGCAACGCGATACGTTTTGGCACACTCTTAGACGAAACAACGCTTTCAACCGGCGGAAGTCTTGAGGGCTTTCAGGTTCCGTTTTGTTTTTCTTTCGTATGTTTCGGGATACTAACCGAAACGCTTTTTGACTGCATTTGCATTGACTCGAAAGAGATAACAGAGAAAATTGAGGAGTTAATAGCACCGTTCGAGAATTATTTGTATAGATAACTTATTTTGTCGCAATTCGCTGCCTCAACACAAAATTTAAAAAATAGTATAAAAATTTTAAGTTTTGACTTGAAATTTTGCAAAATATTGATATAATATAATTGTAAGGTTTTTTTACTTGAGAGGGGCAGTAGTTATGAACAAGTATATCAGAAAGCTGGGCTTCAGAGCCTCGGACGAAATGGAAATGGCAGTTACCATCAAGTCAATAAGATACGCGTGGCTGTATGTTATGTGTTTCTTGATTTGCTGGGGTGTGCTTCATGCCATTGACTCATCGGAAATACCCATGGTTCAACTCGCTCTTGTCTTCACAGCTGAACTTCTTTACTTCGCCCTCCAGTGGTGGTACACTAAGAAAGCTGTCAGTGAAAACAAGTCCGAACATCACAGCATTAAGACTTTGAAGGCAAAAGGCAGAGGCAAGAACTCTTACGAGTACATCTATGAGGATGAAGACGGCAACCAGTACATTTACGAAGAGATTCCCGAAGACGATAAGAAATGATCTTTCGTAATAAGAAAGAGCGGGCTTTTTAGGCTCGCTCTTTTTCTTTATTTTTTATTTGTTGTTATTTAAAAACTCATCTATTTTTTCACCGAAAGCCTCAAGTTTATCTTTCAGGCTTTTTCTTCCGGGATAATTCTTATCTGTTGAACAGCTGTCGAATTCCTTCAAAAGTTCCTTCTGTTTCTTTGACAAGTTTTTCGGCACCTCGATTGTTACTTTTACGTACTCGTCACCTCTGCCTCTTCCGTTGAGACTGGGAATACCTCTGCCCTTCAATCTGAATGTATCGCCGGGCTGTACGCCTTCTTTGATCGTGTATTTCACCTTGCCGTCAAGCGTGGGAACTACCACCTCTGCGCCAAGACACGCCTGCACAAACGTCAGCGGAAGTGTGCAGTACACATCATTACCCTTGCGCTCAAACAGCGAATGTTTCTCAACAGTGATCATTATGTAAAGATCACCTGACGGACCGTGATTGATGCCTGTGTTGCCCTTGCCGCCGATAGAAAGTCTCTGACCCTCGTCAACGCCTGCCGGAATATTGAACTCCTCTTCTATCTTGCGGCGTATTCTGCCCTTGCCGTCGCAGCGCGGACACGGATTCTCTATAACTTTACCTTTGCCGCCGCACGAGTCGCAAGCTCTCGACGTCTGAACAACGCCAAACGGAGTACGAGAATTTATTGTCACTCTGCCTGTACCGCCGCATGCAGAACAAGTTTTCGTTGTTGTGCCTTTCTTTGCGCCCGAACCGCCGCACTCATCACAATCTTCTATGCGCTGATATGTGATTTTCTTCCTACAGCCTTTTGCCGCTTCTTCAAAGGTGAGCCGAAGTTCTATCTCAACGTCCGTGCCGCGTCTTGGTGCATTTGGGTTTGACTGACGTCTGCCGCCGAATCCACCGAAAAAGCTTGAGAAAATGTCGTCGATGTCAACGCCGCCGTAGCTTCCGTAACTGCCGTATCCGCCGGCACCGCCGCCCGCGCCGTAATTAGGGTCTACTCCCGCGTGACCGAACTGGTCATAGCGGGCTTTTTTATCTTTATCCGAAAGTACCTCATATGCCTCGTTTACTTCCTTCATATTTTTTTCGGCATCTTTGTCATCGGGGTGAAGGTCGGGGTGATACTGCTTTGCTTTTTTTCTGAATGCTTTTTTTATCTCATCCTCAGATGCGGATTTATCTATCCCGAGGACTTCATAATAATCTCTTTTATCTGCCAAGGTAATTCCCTCCTGTATAGTACAAACATTTCTTTTCTTATATCAGTATTCAATACGGTTTCCAATATGATATTCTACTTGATTTTCAAGAAAAATGCAAAACTTAAATACAAATATAAAAAAAGAATGATTGAATGTGAAATGTGCAATGAGCAATGTGCAATGTGCAATGGAGAGTGTGCCAAAACGAAAATTACCGCAGTATAACCCCTCCGTCACGTCTGCTTTCGCAGCCGTGCCACCTCCCCTACAGGGGAG
>CADCOF010000180.1 GCA_902802975.1 uncultured Ruminococcus sp.
AGAGAAATGAAATTCGTTCGATAGAGAACTTTTGTATTCTGAATAGTTACAATTATTGTATCGAAATTCCAACCGCTCAGGTAGAGCTGCATACTGTTTGTTTGATTCCGCATAAATCTTATTTTTCATTGCCATTGTGATATTTCGGTAAATAGTTCTTGAGTGCTTTATGGAGAGGAGTTATCAATAGCAGCGAGCCTACTATTGCAACTATTTGATTTATCCCTGACGTAATCATTTTTGGTGCGCACGCTGCTGCCGCCGCGCTGAAGGCACTTCCGGTTATCATTAGTTTTACTATGCTTTCGGTTATGTATAGCAGCCAGTATACGGCACCTGCGGAAATTGCTCCCACTGCATTGCGCTTCATCGATAATTCTTTGCTGTTTTTCGGGTTTGATATTAAACCGCACACGAGTCCCATTATAAAAAACTTGGCAAATGTCAGAGGTGCGCTTGTGATATAAACCGGGTCAAGCAGATCATAAAGTCCGTTGCCTATTCCCGCTGAAAGTCCGCCGAAAATACCGCCAAACAGCATGCCCGAGAGCAGAACAAGTATATTGCTTACTTTTAGCATCGTTTGTCCTGCCGGAGTTGGTATTGGAATTTTCAAAAAATATGTTGTCACGAATATCATTGCAGACATCAGAGCAGCAAAAACATAATACAAGAGCCTTTTCTGTTTTAGATTTGGTTTCATAATCGATCATCTCCTTTTTATTTGACCATATTATAATACGAAATCGGCACTCTGTAAATGCCATAATATTAAATTTCAAGATGTACAGTTTTCAGGATTAAGTGCTTCCTATCGTTTAACTTTGGTTTCAGGAATGTTTTTATCTGTAATTTTATGACAGGATAGGAAAATATACTTTGGGTTTCGCCTGTCGGTTGCCAGCCAACACCTGTGCCTTCTATAGGCTGAACTTTATAAAAACACCTGTTTTCAAGTTTTGACAAAATAAAAAAGTGAGTAACCGCAAAAACAAATGTTGTATAATAAAACTTGACTCAATTGACTCAATAATGATAAAAGTAAAAAAAGCCTTGACAACATGAAAATAACGCTGTATAATAAGCATACTAAACAAATAGGAATTATAAGAAATTATTCGATTTATTTGTCGGAGGTATGAAAATGGATAAAGAAACAATTTACCGTGCAATTTATGATAAATATATAGCACCTACAAAAATTGCCAGAAAAAATTATATAGGCGTCGAGATAGAAATGCCCGTTGTTGCTCTTGATGGTGGAAGTGTAGATGAGAATACAGTTCACGAGATTGCCGATCTTTTTTCTGAAAAATTTGGTTTTATTCCCGTTGGTTATGATGCGCAAGGCAGCGTCACATCTTTTAGAAATAACAAAAACGGCGATATTCTTTCGTTTGACTGTTCATACTCAAACCTTGAACTGTCATTTGGCAGAGCTGAAACTCTTTTCGAAATACATTATCGTTTTAAAAAGTATTATGCTTTTCTCAACAACCGATTTTATTCTAATGGCTGCATACTTACAGGAATGGGAATAAATCCGAATGCCGCACAGGTTCATGGAAAGCCTATACAAAACGAGCGTTACAGAATGCTTTATCATTATCTTCACTCATACAAAAAACATATTTCGGAGTTTGGCATCAGTTTTCATGATCGCCCGGACTTTGGCACTTTTACAAGTGCATCGCAGGTGCAGCTTGATGTTTCTTATGATCGCCTTATTGATGTTATAAATGTTACCGGGCTGCTTGAGCCGTATAAGGCTATGCTTTTCGCGAATTCATATCTGCCCGATCATCCCAAATATCTCTGTGTGAGAAATATGCTGTGGGAGCATAGTATGCAGGGCTATAATCCGC
The DNA here is from genome assembly GCA_902802975.1 of uncultured Ruminococcus sp. Lineage (GTDB taxonomy): Bacteria > Bacillota > Clostridia > Oscillospirales > Acutalibacteraceae > RUG592. The sequence continues at coordinate 1,866 of CADCOF010000180.1, forward strand.
ATAACGTTGGTATGTTTTCGCTTCCGATTCACAGTGCAAATGAGCTTGTGGAATATATAGGTACGCAGTCGATATACTGTACCATGAGAGATAAAAAATACATAGATTTTAAACCTGTCAAAGTATGCGATTATTTTGACAGAGAAGAGATATACGGACAGTACTTCAATGGTGAAAGTTACAGTGATATTACATTTAAACCGGAAAAAAGCGATATTGACTATCTGAGAACGTTCAAGTTTGAAGATCTCACTTTCAGGGGAACTATTGAATACCGCAGCTCCTGCTGCCAGCCGATAAGCGATGTGATGACGGTTGCAGCGTTCCATACAGGAATAAATGAGCGCATATCCGAAATTAAAGAACTTCTTGAAAACGACCGTGTGATATATTCCCACGGCTACAGTCCAACAGAGCTTGTGAAAATGTTTTCAAAAAGAAAATATCCCGATTTTGCAGAAAAATCGGAGCTTTCAAAGCAGCTTCAGCGCATATTGGAGCTTGCTGAGGATGGACTTAGATACAGGGGTAATGGTGAAGAAGTATTTCTTGTGCCTCTTTTTGAGCGCGCCGAACACTTGACTAATCCTGCAAGAGAAATGGTAACAGGCATCGAAAACGGCGTATCAATGAGAGAATTCATTGAGAAATATTCGGTGCTGTAAGCGAGTGCGCAAATTCGTTCATATAACGGTACAGTTCTTCGCTTTTTTCCGGCTGATATGATAGATATGCTATCACAAGCTCGTGTTCCGGATATATCATACAGCGTTGTCCCCATTTGCCAACCATTGAAAAGTGATCATCGGCTATACGAAAGAAATATCCGTAGCTGTCGCCTTTATTTGTTTTTATATATGGTGTAACGGCCTCAGAGACAAACTGCGGAGGAATAATATTTGTTCCATTGTAAGTGCCATTTTCCAGATATAGCCTGCCCAAAAGTGTAAGCTCGGAAACAGAAAGAGTCATTCCTGTAGCACCATAGAAAAAGCCCTCGGGAGACGTTTCGCAAATTGGACGCGGTATTCCGAGAGGTTCAAACAACCTGCGATCAAGGTATTCGATGAGGTGTTTTCCAACCGCATTCTCAACAGCTGCCCCTAAAATGTATGCCGGAATATTTGAATAATGAAACGATCTGTCAGAAAAATCGATATTAAGCAAAAGTATTGTTTCCAACCAGTCATTTCCACATGGCCGAAACGGAAACTCTCCTGCGGTCATAGTGAGAAATCTTTTTGAAGGCAGCAATGCAAAATCCCGATTCATCATGCTTTTATAACGGTTAGGTAAAAATTCCGAAACAGGTGTTTCTGCTGTCAAAAGTCCGTCTGCACAGGCAAGCAAAAACGCTGATGATGTAATAGATTTTGTAACAGAGTAAATTGGGTATCTTTTGTTTTTTTCAGCACTATAATGAAATATCGTTTCACCGGCTAAGTATGCTTCCATTGCGTAAATATCAATGCTATCCGCTTTCAGGCGGTCTAAATAATTACCGTACATAGTTTTCCCTCCATATACATTATATTATAATATTATACTGCTGTGTTTCGGATTTTTCAAGGAGGATATATGGCTAAAAGATCAATATTTAAGGGGAATTTCGGTCTGGAGCGCGAAACTCTCCGTGTAGATAAAAACGGTGCGCTTTCCCAAACGCCGCATCCATTTGGTTTAGAAAAAAATATCACGCGTGATTTCTGCGAAAATCAAGTCGAATTGATAACGCCTGTTTGCGCTTCTGTTGATGAAGCTCTTAATGAATTAAAAAAACTTGACGAACGCGCAAGCCAAACGATCTCAAAGATCGGTGAACGGTTTTGGCTGTACAGCAATCCGCCGCATATTGAGACAGAGGACGATATCCCCATAGCTGTTTTTACAGGTGCGCAAAGTGCTAAAAGTGACTATCGCCTTGCTCTCCAAATGAGATACGGAAAACGTCTTATGCTGTTGTCGGGTATACACTTCAATTTTTCATTTTCAAGCGAGTTTCTTGACGAACTATCAAAAGGCAAATCAGACAGAAAATTTAAGGACTCGTTGTATCTTCGACTTTACAAACAGCTTATGCGTCATAGCTTTTTGCTCGTACTTGTTACTGCATCGAGCGCATATTATGACAGGTCGTTTGATAAAGACGGTGAGTACGGTACTGTATTGAGCAAGTATTCATCTTTCAGAAACAGTGAGCGTGGGTACTTTAATACGTTCGTTCCAATACTCGATCATACCGATATCAAAAGTTTCTGCAAAAGCGTTGACTACTATATACAAAAGGGCATGCTTTTTTCAGCAAGCGAACTGTATTTACCTATCAGAATTAAACCAAGAGGCGAAAACAGTCTCGCAGCACTTAAGGACAACGGTGTAGATCATATAGAGCTGAGAATGTTTGATATTAACCCGAAGGCACCGCTGGGTATAGACGGGCGTGACTTAAATTTTGCTCACCTTTTAATAATTTATCTGACGACTTTGCCTGATTTCGAATTTACCGAGGAACTGCAGATGCAGGCAATTATGGATCACCAGAATGCGGCACTGCTTGAAACAGAACCGGAAATCATAAATCGCGCCGAGCGTATTCTTTCAGATATGTTAAAGTATTTTTCGGGCGAAAAAGAAGCACTGGATGTAATCAATTACGAAATATCTAAACTCAGTCAAAATACAGAGGAGAGATTTGAGAATTACTACCGGAGGTGATGAAAATGTGCGAGTTGTTCGGTTTTTCCGGAAAAAACAACACCAACTTGACCAATAGTTTGAAATCATTTTTTTCGCACAGCAATATGCACCCTCATGGTTGGGGTATGATGTATTCGGGCGGTATTGTAAGAGAGCCTGTCAAGGCATCCGAAAGTAAGCTTCTGCCTCTTATACTGAAATCAATGGAGCCACAAAAGAATATGCTCGCGCATATTCGCTATGCGACTGTTGGCAGCGTGAAGGAGGAAAATTGCCACCCTTTTGAAGGCAGTGATATTTCAGGGCGTGAGTGGACGATGATACACAACGGCACGATTTACTCCGTAAAAGGTACCTACAAGTATTATAAAACGCAGTCTGGAGATACAGATTCCGAGCGGCTGTTTTTGTCATTTCTCGACAAGATGAATGACTGTTTAAGCAGTGGCAGCCTTAGCGAAAGAGCGCGTTTTAATACGGTTGCTGCATTTATAGCGGACAATGCGCCTCGCAATAAGCTCAATTTGATGCTGTTTGACGGTGAACTTTTGTATGTACACAAAAATCTTAAAAACACACTAAGTTTCAGATACTTAGATGACGGCATTCTTATTTCTACACAACCGCTTGATAATAATACCTTGTGGATGCCATTCCCGATGGCTCAGGTAATAGCCTTTAAAAACGGGCGCGAGGTATATAGGGGCGATCGTCATAAGGGTGTGTTTGTTCCAACACTGGAGTATATTACTGCTCTCGATGCAATGAATATTTGAATAAACGAAAGGAAATCAAAATGTGCGATATACTGAAAATAGAAAATCTCTGTGTCTGTGCGGAGAATAAAGAATTGCTTCATGATATAAATATCAATATTGCACGCGGTGAAACACATGTTCTGATGGGTCATAATGGCGCGGGAAAATCAACACTCGGCTGTACTATAATGGGCAGCCCCGAATATAAAATAACGGGCGGTAGGATATTTTTTAACGGTGAAGATATTACGAACGAATCTGCCGATAAGCGTGCCCGAAGAGGAATATTTCTCTCTTTCCAAAACCCTGTTGAGATACCCGGAGTCACGCTTTCGGAGTTTTTGCGAAATGCACTTGAACAGATTTCAGGCAAGCGGCAAAAGCTTTGGGAATTTAAGAAGCAGCTTAATACCGCTATGGAAGTTCTCGACATGGATAAATCGTATGCCGACAGAGAATTAAATGTCGGTTTTTCAGGCGGCGAGAAAAAGAAGGCAGAAATACTCCAACTTCTTATGCTTAAACCTAAACTCGCTATATTGGACGAAACAGACTCCGGACTTGATGTTGATGCAGTGAAGACAGTATCAAAAGGCATAGAAGAATATCGTAAGGAAACCGGAGGTACATTGCTTGTTATAACGCACAACACAAAAATTCTGGAATCACTCACCGTTGATAAAACTCATATACTGTCAAACGGCAGAAATGCAAAAAATGGTGGTGGAGAACTTGCTTTTGATGTTCTTGAAAATGGTTTCGGCGAGGTGTTTGTATGAGTGAAAAAACGCAGATAGCAGATATCGACCGTTCACTTTACGACTTTCGTTTTGAGGAAGACGAGCAAGATAGATTGTCGAGTGGAATAACTCCGGAGATAATATCGGAAATATCACATGAGAAAAACGACCCGGATTGGATGAGAAAATTTCGTCAGCACTGTCTGAAAGTATACAACAAAATGGAAATGGTAAAATGGGGTGCGCCAATCGACGGTCTTGATATTAATAATATAGTAACATATATTCGTCCAAAGTCAAGAATGAATACAGATTGGGAGAATGTTCCCGAGAGCGTGAAGGAGACGTTCGAGCGGCTCGGTATTCCGAAAGCGGAGCGCGAAAGTCTTGCAGGAGTGGGTGCTCAGTATGACAGTGAACTTGTGTATCATAACGTGCGCTCGGAGGTGGCAAGGTCGGGTGTTGTCTACACCGATTTAGAAAGTGCCATGCATGACGAGAGGTATGCAGAGATAATAAAAAGTCACTTTATGAAGTTGGTGCCGCCTACAGATCACAAATTTGCCGCACTTCACGGTGCAGTGTGGTCAGGCGGATCGTTTGTATATGTTCCCAAAAATGTTAATCTCGAAATACCGCTTCAGTCGTATTTCAGACTTAACGCAAAGGGCGCAGGACAGTTCGAGCATACGCTTATTATTCTTGAAGAAAACAGTTCGCTGCATTTTATCGAGGGCTGTTCTGCACCGAAATATTATGAGGCGGGACTTCATGCAGGTTGTGTGGAGTTATTCGTTGGTAAGTGTGCGAAACTGCGCTATTCGACTATCGAAAATTGGTCAAAGAATATGTACAATCTCAACACAAAGCGCGCTCTAGTTGAAGATGGCGGCAAGATAGAGTGGGTGTCCGGAAGTTTTGGTTCGCATGTTTCATATCTCTATCCGATGAGTATATTAAACGGAGCGGGCGCGTCTGCCGAATTTACAGGGATAACGTTTGCAGGCGAAGGGCAAAATCTTGATACCGGTGCAAAGATTGTCCACAATGCTCCCAATACTTCATCGTATATAAACACGAAATCTATCAGCAAATCCGGTGGTATAAGCACATTCAGAAGTTCCGTTATAATAAACCAAAATGCTGTTGACAGCAAGTCATCAGTAAATTGCGAATCACTTATGCTCGACAAAATATCGCGCTCCGACACAATACCGGCGATAGATATAAAAACAGACAAATGTGATGTAGGACATGAGGCGAAAATAGGGCGCATAAGCGATGAGGCAATATTTTATCTTACATCGCGCGGGCTTTCAGAAGAAGAAGCGAAAGCAATGATCGTCCGTGGTTTTGCCGATAACGTGTCAAAAGAACTGCCGCTTGAATACGCTGTTGAAATGAATAATCTCATTTCTCTTGAAATAAACTCAAACGTCGGTTAAGGAGGATTTTTCTTATGAAAACAACTAAGCTTAATATTCTTCCGATACCTACGTTTTCTCACCTAGGCGTAAATTTTACGGATCGCAGGATTGAAAATGCAATTTATGACAACATAACGCTGCAAAGCGGCAGCACCGATATAACAAAAAATGCACAATGCACACTAACCGCCGAAAACGGAGAACACAAAAGCGTATTGCAGTATGTCCGTGCAGACAATGCAGTATTGATCGACACAAGCGTAAAGGTAGAAAATGGTGCCGTTGCTGTTCTTGTTCAGATTTTTGATACGACCGAGCCTATTGTGTCAAAGCTTAATGTGGATATTGCGGAAAATGCACATTTTGAGCTTGTGCAGCTTTATATTGGCGGAAGAGACACTGTAAGTGAGATCAAAGCGGAACTTTCGGGGCGTCACTCCGGGTTTGTATCTGATATTGCGTATAAGCTTGATAATAATGATAAGCTCGACTTGAACCTTATTGCTGATCACTTTGGAAAAAACAGCATGTCTAAAATAACGGTAGGCGGTGTTATGAGTGAAAATGCTGATAAGATATTTAAAGGAACAATTAATTTTAAATGCAGCGCATCCGGTGCAAAGGGCACGGAAAATGAAGATGTTTTGCTGATCGGTGAGAAAGTTCGCAGCAGGACTGTTCCCGTTATACTCTGTTCGGAGGAAGATGTTGAGGGCAGCCACGGTGCAACAGCGGGACGAATAGACAACGCAAAAATATTCTATATGCGCTCACGCGGCTTTTCGGATGAACGCATAATGCAGATACTGGCACAGGCTAAAATATCGCGTGTCATTGAAAAAATAAACGATCCGCAAACAAAACACCGCGTATATGATTCTTTGGGGTGGTGCGATATTTATGAATGACAGAAAAAAGGACTTTCCGATATTCAATAAGTATCCAGGTACAGTTTACCTTGATAATGCCGCTACTTCTCAAAAGCCGCAATGCGTTATTGAAGCCGTGACAAAATATTATCGGGAAGAAAACGCAAACCCATTGCGTGGACTTTATGATTTGAGTGCAAAAGCAACGGAAAGCTACGAAACAGCGCGAAAATCAGTCCGGAATTTTATCGGCTCAAAGAGTTCAAGCGAGATTGTATTCACACGAAACGCAACTGAAAGTCTTAATCTTATCGCATACAGCTTTGGTCTTGAAAATCTCTGCGCCGGTTCGGAAATACTTATTGCAATATCCGAACATCACTCAAATCTTTTGCCGTGGCAATATATTTCACAAAAAACCGGTGCAAAACTAAAATATCTTGAATGCGATAAAAACGGAGAATACACATGCGATTCGCTCGAAAACGCGCTTACTCCCAACACAAAAATATTTGCTATAGCGCAGATCTCTAACGTGTTCGGGCGAATAAACCCGATAAAAGAATTTGCGGAAATATGCCATAAAAACGGTACGTTAATCGTATGTGATGGCGCACAGAGTATTCCTCATATCCCGATTGACGTAAACGATCTAGGAGTAGATTTTCTTGCGTTTTCGGGACATAAGCTCTATGCTCCTATGGGAATAGGTGTACTTTATGGAAGACGCGAACTGCTTCAAAAAATGCCGCCGTTTCTTTTTGGCGGCGAAATGATTGATTATGTAACACGTGAAAACGCGACATTTGCAGAGCTTCCGCATAAATTTGAGGCAGGCACGGTAAATGTGGGCGGTGCTGTAGGACTTCACGCAGCAATAGACTATATAATTTCTATTGGCTTTGATGAGATAATTAAGCATGAGAAGTATTTAACGGAGCTTGCCATTTCGGAAATGCAGCGCATACCCGAGGTAAATATTATCGGATCAAACAACGCCCATGATCATAATGGGATAATTACATTTACTATAGACGGAGTTCATCCGCACGATATTGCTGCTGTTTTCGACGCAGACAATATTGCTGTTCGTGCAGGTCACCATTGCACTCAGCCACTGCATCAGTATCTTAAAGTGCAGTCTACAGCGCGAATGAGTATAGGTCTGTACAATGACGAGCATGATATAGAGTTGTTCATTGAAACACTTAAAACAGTAAGAAGGAGAATGGGATATGAGCGATAATATTTACAACGAGGTTCTTCTCGATCACAATCTGCACCCAATCCATCGCTGCGAACTTAAATGTGCAACGTGTTCGGTAAACGGGATAAATCCCTCGTGCGGAGATCAGCTAACACTGCACCTTGTAATGGAAAACGGCATTATAAAGGACGGCTCATTCACCGGTGTCGGCTGCGCTGTGTCGCAGGCCTCTACAGACATAATGCTCGATTTGATAATAGGCAAGACTTCGGAACAGGCAAAGCATATGCATGATCTTTTCTCGAAAATGATAAGCGGGGAGATAACCAACGAAGAACTTGAAGAACTGGAAGAAGCGGGTGCTTTGCAGAACATATCAAAAATGCCCGCGAGGGTAAAATGCGCAAAGCTTGGCTGGAATACGCTCGAAATGGCATTGAATGAAAACAAGGCTGAATAAATACATCAATCCATACATGATATATGTTGCAAAAATAGTATATTCGAGATATCATAAAAAATAACAAAAACAACGCTCC
>CADCOF010000181.1 GCA_902802975.1 uncultured Ruminococcus sp.
CGATGGTTTTTAGCGGGCATGCGCCCGCGGGCAGATTCCGTCCGAGTTTATCATAAGCGAAAGATAGTTCCGCATAGATAGTTTTTTCGGTGCGATGGTTCTTAGCGGCCATGCGGCCACACGCAGTACGCAACGGGCAGATCGTGCACGAATCTTTTCATAAAGCCAAATTAAAAACCCGCGTCCAACAATTCAGTTGGGCGCGGGAGTTATTGCTTTTGTTTGCACAAAGTTTGTGCGCGTACTGTCAGCGGGCACTGCCCGCCGACAACACTCTCGATAAAGTATATATGTCGCTGTATGTTGTAAAATACGACGGTGCTATCCTGACAGCTCCGATATTTTCTGTCCCGAAATGTTTGTGAGCAAGAGGCGAACAATGAAGTCCTGCGCGCACCGCTATTCCTCGGCTGTTCAAGTATGCAGCTGTTTCTTCGCTCGTCTTATCCTTTACGTTAAATGACAGTACGCCTCCGCTTTTCTCATTCGGACGCGGCGTATAGAGTTTTATTTTCTTGTTTCGGCTGAGGTTATCGTACAGCATACTAAGCAGCTCTATCTCATGCCGATGAATCTTTTCTTCACCAATGCTGTTTATAAAATCTATGCCCGCGGAAAGAGCCGTTATTCCAATGTAATTTGGAGTTCCGCTTTCAAATTTGTCGGGCAAATACTCGGGCTGAGTCAGCAGCAGCGAGTCGCTTCCCGTACCGCCGTGAATAATAGGCTGCAAATTCTTTGGGTCGCGAACAACAAGCAGACCGCTTCCCATAACGCCGTATAGTCCTTTATGCGCCGGAACGCATAAATAGTCAAATTTACTGTTCATCATGTTTATATTTACTATTCCTGCGCTTTGTGCCGCATCCACCATTACGGGGATATTATATTCATGACACATTGCTGTAATTCGCTCGACAGGAAGGCGTATGCCCCAGACATTCGATATTTGAGTACATATCACAAGGCGCGTATGTTCGTTAAGCGCATCCCTGAAATTCGAGATGGTTTCCTCGTCATTTTCGCAAACCGACGCGACCGTATATTTTATTCCGTACTGTGACATAGCCTCAAGCGGGCGCATTACCGCATTATGTTCCATATCGGAAACAACAACATGATCGCCTTTCTTTAACAAACCTTTGATGACCATATTTATTGACATAGTACATCCCGACGTAAAAATAACATTGCCTGCATTTTTCACACCCAGTAATTTAGCTGCCTTAACTCTGCATTTGTACACGTTTTCGGCAGCCCTGATCGCCAATGAATGTCCTCCTCTGCCGGGGTTTGCGCCCTGCATATTTTGTGATACCGCCCTGAGAACAGACTGTGGCTTCGGGTATGTAGTTGCGGCATTGTCCAGATAAATCATGTGCTGCCTCCGCTAGATACAGCAGACAGTATCTTTTTTGCCGCTGATATGTCACCCGGTATCTTCAGCGCATATCCGCAGCCATTTCGGCTTTTGCCGCTCCTTACTACTGCTGCTTTTATTCCTCGTTCGAAAAGCGCGTTTCGGGCTGCCAATGCCGCCGTCAACGACTGCATTTCTATCACGTTTTCACGTTCCATACTTATCACTCCTCACCTCATGCACGAGGGATATAATAATATTCCAATAACCATACTTTCAATAATAACAAAACCATATCTTTATATATAATATGCAATTTACCATTTGTTTGTTTATCATCGTGCATTGTGGTTGAGTTTTGAGAGAGTGGACAGTACACGGAAATCAATTTTTAAATTTTGCATCGCCTTGGGGCGGCGAGGGAGCACAGTGCGAACCGGAGCTAAGGGGCATTTTCTGCCAAAATGCCCCTCTTTCTAAAACAGTCCACTGGACTGTTTTAGAAATTCACACCTAAAAGGGGCGCGGGTCTCCACCGGAGACCTCTGCCGAAGGCAGAAGCACCGTCGGGGACGGCTCCCAGCCGACCGAACCGGCAGGTGAGACGGAGGGGTTTGCGTAAAGCTAAAAAATTAACAAAATGTTCAAATAGAACTCCTCCACCGCCTTACGGCGGTTTAAAGGCAATGTCATCAACTTAAGGTTAGACAGAGAGCATCACAAAGTTTTTCGCCAAGCCTTTTTTCAAAAAGGCTTGCCGCCGGAGGC
>CADCOF010000182.1 GCA_902802975.1 uncultured Ruminococcus sp.
CATAATGTAGGGCGCGGACTTTATGGTGTGTATTATCATAATGTTCGTGCGCGTATCGCCCGCGGGTGCATACCCGCTGTTTACAGCCGCATTTACATCTCTGTTGTTTATTTTATTTTTTCAATTGTTTTTTATTTTGCAATTTTTTCTTTTTCTATTGAAAAATGATAGAAGTTGTGATATCCTATTATTAATGGATGTGGAATTTGTAAATGACATTGATTTTTCGCAAATTTCGTATTTTAGAGAGAGTTTGTTATAGTCAGGAGAGTTAAAATGAGCGATAAAAAGTACGCTGTTGTGGACAGCTCAGAAACCTTTGAACAGCTTCTTGTAAGAGTCAGAGCAGCTCAGACTAAGTATTCATCTTATACGCAGGAGCAGGTGGACGCTATTTTCAGGGCAGCTGCACTTGCCGCAAATAATGCAAGAATTCCACTTGCGAGAATGGCTGTAGAAGAAACCGGCATGGGCATAGTTGAAGATAAAGTGATAAAAAATCACTATGCGGCAGAGTATATTTATAATACCTACAGAGAAACAAAGACCTGCGGCATTATTGAAGAGGACAAAGCCTACGGTATAACAAAAATCGCTGAACCTATCGGTGTTATCGGTGCGGTTATCCCTACGACTAATCCCACTTCTACCGCGATTTTTAAGACGCTTATTGCTCTCAAGACAAGGAACGCCGTTATTATCAGTCCTCACCCGCGAGCTAAAAATTCCACTATCGCCGCTGCAAAGCTGGTTCTGGAAGCTGCTGTAGAAGCAGGGGCACCGGAAGATATTATAGGGTGGATTGATGTTCCGAGCTTGGAGCTTACAAATACTCTTATGAGAGAGTCAGACCTTATCCTTGCAACCGGCGGTCCCGGTATGGTCAAGGCTGCATATTCAAGCGGTACGCCCGCTTTGGGAGTAGGTGCGGGCAATGCGTCTGCGATTATCGATTCTTCGGCGGATATCGTGAATGCAGTCAACTCTATCATTCATTCAAAAACATTTGACAACGGCATGATCTGCGCAACAGAACAGACGGTTATCGCCGATAAAGAAATCTATGACGCAGTGAAGGCTGAGTTCATAAAAAGAGGCTGCTATTTTCTCAATGATGAAGAGAAAGACAAAATTCGCCGCACTATGCTGATAAACGGCGCACTGAATGCGAGAATAGTAGGTCAGCGTCCCTCAACTATCGCAAAAATGGCAGGCTTTGAGGTGCCCGAAAAAACAAAGGTACTCATTGGCGAAACGGATAACACAGATACCGAAGAAGCTTTCGGTCATGAAAAGCTCACAACGATACTCGGCATGTACAGATCGGAAAATTTCGATAATGCACTGGATATCGCAGAAACACTTCTTTTCAACAATGGCGGTCTCGGACACACTGCTGTTTTGTGGATCGACAATGTTAACGAACGTGAGAAACTTCATAAGTTTGCAGAGAGAATGAAAACATGCAGACTCATTGTAAATACACCGTCTTCGTTGGGCGGTATCGGCGATCTCTATAACTTCAAACTGACTCCGTCGCTTACACTTGGCTGCGGCTCATGGGGCGGTAACTCGGTATCGGAGAACGTGGGAGTCAAGCATCTTTTGAATATTAAAACTGTAGCGGAGAGGCGTGAAAATATGCTGTGGTTCAGAGCACCCGAAAAGGTTTACTTTAAGAGAGGCTGCCTGCCTGTGGCGCTTTCTGAGCTTCATACAATGGGAAAGAAGCGTGCGTTTATCGTTACCGACAGTTTTCTTTTCTCCAACGGCTACACAAAGCCCATTACCGATAAGCTTTCCGAAATGGGTATAGATTATACAACATTTTCAAATGTTGCTCCCGATCCGTCACTTGCATGCGCTATTGAAGGCGCACAGCAGATGAAGGAGTTCAAGCCCGATGTAATTATTGCTTTGGGCGGAGGTTCCGCTATGGACGCCGGTAAGATCATGTGGGTTCTTTATGAACATCCGGAAGCAGACTTTCTCGATATGGCAATGCGTTTTGTGGATATCAGAAAGAGAATTTACACATTCCCGAAGATGGGCGAGAAAGCGTATTTCATTGCTATTTCAACTTCTGCCGGCACAGGCTCCGAGGTTACTCCTTTCGCTGTTATCACCGATGAGAGGACGGGCGTTAAATATCCGCTTGCCGACTATGAACTTCTCCCCAATATGGCAATTATAGATACCGATTATCATATGACTGCGCCGAAGGGACTTACTGCTGCGTCCGGTATAGATGCTGTTACTCACGTTCTCGAGGCGTATGCTTCCATTATGGCTACAGATTATACAGACGGTATTGGCTTGAGAGCTATCAAGAATATTTTTGAGTATCTCCCGAGAGCATATGATAACGGTCCCAATGATCCTGTTGCGCGTGAGAAAATGGCAAATGCCGCAACTATGGCCGGTATGGCTTTTGCAAATGCCTTTCTTGGAGTTTGTCATTCAATGGCTCATAAGCTTGGTGCGTTCCATCATATTCCGCACGGTATTGCAAACGCGCTTATGATTGATCATGTAATTCGCTTTAATGCAGCCGAAGTTCCAACAAAAATGGGTACATTCAGTCAGTACGATCATCCTCATACACTGGAGCGTTACTGCGAAGTGGCTGATTATCTTGGAATTCAGGGCAGCACAAATGAAGAAAAGCTTGAAAATCTGATCAAGGCTATAGATGAGCTCAAGGAAAGAGTGGGAATCAAGAAGACCATCAAGGATTATGGCATTGATGAGCAGGATTTCCTCAACAGACTTGATGAAATGTGTGATCAGGCGTTTGATGATCAGTGTACGGGTGCTAACCCAAGATATCCGCTTATCAGCGAGATCAGGCAGATGTACCTCAACGCATACTATGGAAATGACGAAACAGTTTAGTTCATAAATTGATTATGCACCGATTGTTTACAGTCGGTGCATTTTTAGTATATTGTATTTGAAAGATTGATTTACTATGAGGCAAATTATAATTAATAAGAATGATTCCGGACAAAGACTGGATAAGTTCATAACAAAAAGATTTAAAAATATGCCTAAAGCTTTAATGTATAAATATATACGAACCAAATATATAAAAGTAAACGGAAAACGCTGCGATATCTCAACAAAATTGAATGAAGGCGACGTTATTACACTGTATATCAAAGATGAGTTTTTCGAGGAGCCTGAGTATGATACATATGATTTTCTGAAAGCACCTTCGAAACTTGATGTTGTTTATGAAGACGAAAATATAATCCTTATGAACAAGCCAACAGGTCTGCTTTGTCACCCTGATGAAAATTATCATTTTGATTCTCTGCTTGCGCGTTTGCAGCATTATATGTACGACAAGGGCGAATATGATCCCAAAAGCGAAAATTCATTTGCGCCTGCGCTTGCAAATCGTATTGACCGAAACACCGGCGGTATTGTTATCGGTGCAAAAAATGCCGAATCGCTCAGGATACTTAACCAAAAGATCAAAGACCGAGAATTAAAAAAGCTTTACTTGTGCGCGGTACACGGTGTTCCCAAGAAACATACAGCTTTGCTGACCGGATATCTCCAAAAAAACGAGAATCAGAATAGAGTATACATTTCATCAAAAAAAATACCTTACAGCAAGACAGTGAAAACAAAGTATACAGTGATACGAACAGTGAAAAATATCAGTCTGTGCGAGGTTGAGCTTTTAACGGGAAGAACACATCAGATCAGGGCGCATATGGCGTATATTGGTCATCCGCTTGTCGGAGACGGAAAATACGGTACAAACGATATGAATAAAAATATTTCGCTCAAATGGCAGGCATTGTGTTCGTATAAGCTTGAATTTGCATTTACAACTGACGGCGGTATACTTGAGTACATCAACGGAAGATCATTTGAAATTGATAAAATATGGTTTTATGAGTATCTGCCTTTTTTAAAAAAATGACCATAAGTCAATTTCAAACATTGACTAACGGTCATTTTTATGATATAATCTAATTATTGACAGAAATGCAGTGTTTTTTCTCATTTATGCAAAAAATAAGGGAATTACAATTTCTGTTTATATATAATAACTATTGCACAAAAAATAGCTTTTTGATATAATTTACTGGAATGATACCGATAAAATTTCAGATTACGATCGGTTCGTTTCTTAAATTGATGAAAAAGGAACAATCGTATGAAAAAGATCGATGATACCGTAAAAAAAGAAACCGTGTATATTGCAAAATGGACAATGATTTTGTCTTGTATATTGCAGGCGGTATTTTTGATAATAGGAAAATGGTCTCTTTCTGTACTGTTTGCAAATCTCATTACAGGCTCAGTTGCCGTTTTTAATTTCCTGCTGATGGGTATCACTGTTCAGAAAGCAGTTGACATGGAACAGAAGGACGCAGCAAATTTGATACGTTTTTCCCAAAGTATCCGACTTCTGATGCAGCTCGCTTTTTGTGCGCTGGGAGTTGTTTTTTTAGATCCCGCTGCGGCTATAATACCACTATTTTTTCCAAGAGTGGGTGTATCCGTGCGAATCATATTTAACAAAAATCAGGAGAATAATTCCTCTTCTGATGATTTAAGTCAAGGTGGTGATACAGATTGAAATCAAAAAAGAAAAGTTCAAAGTTTCGTCTTGTGGATGGATTCCTGCTGATTATGATGATCATTCCCATAGCTTTTGGAATGACGCTGCATATTTTGTTTAATCCTCCGTCAAACGGAATCGAGATTGCCGGACCTTTGGTCTATTTCACTATACCGATGCCAATCCAGCCGCTTCCCATATCTGAGTCTCAGGTGAATTCATGGCTGCTTCTTATTTCGGTGTTCTTTCT
Source organism: uncultured Ruminococcus sp. (assembly GCA_902802975.1). Lineage (GTDB taxonomy): Bacteria > Bacillota > Clostridia > Oscillospirales > Acutalibacteraceae > RUG592. The sequence continues at coordinate 4,833 of CADCOF010000182.1, forward strand.
ATGCTTGTATTTGACTCATGGAATATCGGCAAAACGTCCTACAAAACGGCAGCATATTGTTGAGTGGGGCATAGAGCAGATAGATAAGCTTGTATCGGACAACATGGGTGAGTTTTTTAAGGATTTTGCTCCGTTTGTGGCTGCTATTATGATCTTGTCTGCGTTTTCCAGTTTGATGACACTGGTGGGGCTGTATCCTCCTACATCTGATCTTAATATTGTCGGCGGATGGGCACTTCTTGTTTTCATACTTATAACGTATTACAAGCTCAAGTGCGGATTTGTACATTACTTGAAAAGCTTTGCCGAACCGGTCGCTTTTCTTACTCCGCTCAATGTCATCAGCGAATTTGCCACGCCCGTGTCAATGGCGTTCCGTCATTACGGAAATATCCTGTCGGGATCTGTTATCTCGGTTTTGGTCGCAGCCGCTTTACAGGGCTTGTCTTCTATGGTATTAGGCAAACTTCCCGGATTCTTGGGGCAGTTTCCGCTTTTGCAGATAGGTCTTCCCGCTGTGCTGTCAGTATATTTTGACATTTTCAGCGGACTTTTGCAGGCGTTTATTTTCGCAATGCTGACGATGCTCTATATTTCGTCCGGATTCCCCGAAGAGGATTACAGACAAAAGCTGAAACGCAAAGTTACAGCAAATTAATTTTATAGTGAACGTGTCATTGGAAATAATTCTATTTTATAAGTGTGGAGTTTTGAGAGTTGAGTTTGAAGTGTAAGTAAAAACTTTTTACTCACAACAAAAACTAAAGTATCAAACAGAAATATTTTATAGGGGAAGAAAGTCCCGCAAATAAAATAACTCCACTCTCAACTCTCCACACTGAAAAAGTGTTTAGAAAATGATTTATGTCGTTTACTATAACTATCGGTTACTATGGACGCTAAGTCCATTGATATTAAAAACAAAGGAGAAATTATTATGGAACTCGCAATAGGTATCATCTTAGGTTGCTGCGCACTTGGCGCAGGTATGGCAATGATCGCAGGTATAGGCCCCGGTATCGGTGAAGGCAACGCAGTTGCAAAAGCGTGCGAAGCTATCGGTCGTCAGCCCGAAAGCAGAAGCGCAGTTACAACAACAATGCTCATGGGCTGTGCCGTTGCGGAGACAACAGGTCTTTATGCTTTGGTTATCGCTATTTTGCTCATTTTCCTTGCACCCGGCAGACTCGTTAATATTCTTGTTGAAACAATGAATACTCTCAGCTGATAATTAGGAGTTGACATTATGTATTCGTCAGAGGTAATATCTGTCAATATATGGCAGATGATAATTTCTATAGCAAATCTTCTGATATTGTTCTTTATGCTAAAAAAATTTCTTTACAAGCCGGTTCAGTCTATGCTGGCGCGCCGACAGGAGATAATCAACAATGATTTCGAAGAAGCGCGCAAGGCCAAAGATGACGCTGAGAAAAGCCGCAAAAAGTATAACGAAAAACTCAGTGCCGCACAGGCAGAGGCCGACGTAATAGTCAGCGACGCTAAGGCTAAGGCTCAGCGAAAGAGCGACAAGCTTATTGCAAATGCAAAGGAAAAAGCAGACGAAATAATGGATAGAGCAAAGGCGGACGCTGAACTCGAAAAGAAAAAGGCAGAGGCCGATATCAGAAATGAGATTACCGAAGTTTCGACTCTTCTTAGTGAGAAGATACTCGAAAGAGAGATCAACAAAGACGACCACAGAAAGCTTATTGATTCGTTTATAGAGAATTTGGGTGATAGCTATGACGGAAACCAGTAAGGAATATGCAGAAGCGTTGTTTGCGCTGGCTTTGGAGGAAGGTATTACGGAAGAAATATCCGAAAGCTTGAAGATCGTGCTTTCTCAGTTTCGGGCAAACCCTATGTACGCCGATTTTTTAGCGTCACCGAATATTACCGTAAACGACCGCGTGAATGCTATTGATGAAGCATTCTCCGGTTCGGTGCATGAATATGTGCTTTCATTTTTGAAGCTGCTTTGCCGCAAAGACAGCATACGCTGTATGTATAAAGCGATATACGATTATGAGGATCTTTTCAGAGAGTCAAAAGGGATTGCCCATGCAAGGGTTATATCTGCGGTTCCGCTGAAGTCCGATGAGAAAACAAAGCTTAAAGCGAAACTTGAGTCTTTGACCGGTAAAAAAGTCGAAATGGAGTGTATACACTCAAGCTCTGTGCTGGGCGGCATAGTTGTCTATGTTGACGGCAGAGTGCTTGACGGCAGTTTGAGACGCAGACTGCATGATTTGAAGGAAGTGATAGCAAAATGAGCCGTAAGCCTGAGGAAATCAGCAGCATTATAAAAAAACAGATTAAAGAATATAAATCTAAAATTGAAATGGCAGAAACAGGTACAGTTGTGCTTGTGGGCGATGGTATAGCGAGAGTATACGGACTTAGAGAATGTATGGCAAGCGAACTTCTCGAATTTGAAGATGGCTCTTACGGCATGGCTCAGAATCTGGAGACAGAAACAGTATCGGTAGCTGTGCTGTCCGATACAAATAATATTCGTGAGGGCACAACTGTACGCAGAACAGGTCGAGTGCTTTCGGTTCCCGTTGGCGAACAGCTTTTGGGACGTGTTGTAAATGCGTTGGGCGAGCCGATAGACGGCAAAGGTCCTCATCATTGTACGGCCGAAAAGCCCATTGAAGCAGAAGCCCCCGGCATTATCGAGAGAAAAAGCGTGTCGCGTCCGATGCAAACAGGTATCAAGGCTATTGACAGTATGATACCGATCGGCAGAGGTCAGCGTGAGCTTATTATAGGCGACAGACAAACAGGTAAAACAGAGATTGCCGTTGATACTATCATTAATCAGAAAACTACCGGCGTAATATGTATATATGTAGCGATTGGTCAAAAAGCAAGTTCTGTTGTACAGCTTGCAAACGAGCTGACAAAAGCAGGCGCAATGGAGTATACCATAATAGTATCAGCGTCTGCTGCCGACAGCGCGCCGCTGCAGTATATTTCACCGTATACCGGCTGCGCAATGGCCGAGTATTTCCGCGAAAAGGGTAAGGACGTCTTGATAGTATACGATGATCTGAGCAAGCATGCCGTTGCTTATCGTGCGCTTTCTCTGCTTATCCGCAGACCACCGGGACGTGAAGCATATCCCGGCGACGTATTCTACTTGCATTCAAGATTGTTGGAGCGCGCTGCATGTGTTGCGCCTGAATTTGGCGGCGGTTCAATTACGGCTTTGCCGATTATCGAAACACAAGCGGGCGATGTATCGGCATATATACCGACAAATGTTATTTCTATCACAGACGGACAGATTTTCCTCGAAACTGAATTGTTCCACTCGGGCATTATGCCTGCTATAAACCCCGGTATTTCGGTAAGCCGTGTCGGCGGTTCGGCACAGCTCAAGGGCATGAAAAAAGTTGCGGGTGAACTGAAACTGCTGTATTCACAGTATCGTGAATTACAAGCGTTCTCTCAGTTTGGTTCTGACCTCGACGCAGATACAAAAGCGCGTCTTGCTTTGGGCGAAAGAATAGTAGAAGTGCTCAAGCAGAATAAAAATGCGCCCGTTGAGGTAGGCTGTCAGGTCGCAATAGTGTATGCAGTGATCAATGGTTATTTGAACGATACTCCCGTTGCTAAAGTGCATGATTATGAGGAGCGTTTGTACGAGAAACTTCGCAGTGAAAATCAGGACTTCCTGAAACGTATAGAAGACGGCTATTTTGACGACAGCGATATTGAAACGCTCAAGGAAGTATTTAAGGAAATGAAGAGGTGATTTTGTGGGAGCAGATACAAAAGCACTTCGTAACAGGATTAAGAGCGTTGATTCCACACTTCATCTCACAACCGCAATGGGCTTTGTTGCGTCTTCCAAAATACGCCGTGCAACAGAAGCAATGAATAAAAGCCGACAGTATTCAGATGCTGTTTCTTCTATTGTTGATCAGCTTGTGTCAAGCCCCGAATGTCGCAAAAGCCCGTATATCAAAGGAAATGCCGGTCATAAAACAAAGCTTATTGTAATAGCGGGCGACAGAGGATTGGCAGGCGGCTACAATGCAAATGTTTTTCGTCTTGTAAAACAATATCCCGACGCCGAAATAGTAGCTATCGGGAAAAGAGCCTGTGATCGTTTCGGCGGCGGTTTTATCACGTCGGAGCGGTTTACTATGGAAGACGGCATTCAGCTTGCGCGGGAGTTATGCTTGGAGTATGAGCATAACGAATTCGCACGATTGGGCATAATATATACTCGTTCAATTTCGATAATGACTCAGCAGGCTGAAGTAATGTGGCTATTGCCGCTCGAGAAAAGAGAATCTAGTAATTCGGCAAGCACAATTTTCGAACCGGACGAACTAACGATACTCAATACGGCCATTCCAGAATATATCAACGGAAAGTTAATTGGCTGTATAAGAGAGAGTTTTTGTGCGGAAGTATTGGCAAGAAGAATGGCTATGGATTCCGCGGGCAAGAATGCTCAGGTTATGATAGATGATCTTACGCTGCAGTATAACAGAGCGCGTCAAGGTGCGATAACGCAGGAGATAACGGAAATTGTTGCGGGCAGCGGCGAAGATTAAAAAAGCCGTATAGAGCAGAACTAAAGTTTTCGCCAAGCCTTTTTCAAAAGGCTTGCAGGGTGCAGGGACGGAGTCCCGCCCGCCGGAGGCATATTAATACTTTAAGTTAATGACATTGATCCAGTAGACACCTCTGCCGAAGGCAACAGCACAGTTGGCAACGGTTCCCAGCCGACCGAGCCGGCAGGCGAGACTCGGAGCCACAGTGAAAAGACCTGTAATAAATAGGTATAATAATAAGTATAAAAAATATGCGAAGCACAAAAATGTAACTATCGTTAACAAAAAAGCAGACATGAGTCTTCAACGAGCGCAGCGAGTTGAAGACAATGTGGCGGATGCAGAGGGAGAAAGCTGCGCCTCCCACATTTAAAAAATATAGGTTACCTGATAGTTACAATTCGTATAACCGCAAAAAGTTTCCGCTTGTTCATGCAGAGCTTTAAAAAAAGGTGATAATAAAGGAGTGAGCAGCTTGGCAAATGCTCAGAAAGGCACAGTGTCGCAGGTAATGGGACCGGTAGTTGACGTGCGCTTTGATTCAGGCACACTTCCGGCTATTTATAATGCGCTTACTATGAAAATAAAAGACAGAACGCTTACCGTTGAGGTGGCTCAGCATATAGGCGACAGAACGGTTCGCTGTATTGCTATGGCGTCCACGGACGGTCTTAGGAGAGGTACACCCGTTACCGATACAGGTAAAGCGATCAGCGTTCCTGTAGGCAGAGAGACTCTTGGACGAATCTTTAATGTTCTCGGTGATACGGTCGATATGAAAGAACCTCCGAAAGACTGCGAAAGGTGGAATATCCACAGAAACGCGCCGGAATATGATGAGTTATCCACATCAACAGAGATTCTTGAAACAGGTATCAAGGTCATAGACCTTATTTGTCCGTATTCCAAAGGCGGAAAGATTGGTCTGTTCGGAGGCGCAGGCGTTGGAAAAACAGTTCTGATCATGGAGCTGATCGACAACATTGCAAAGCAGCACGGCGGTATTTCCGTATTCACGGGCGTTGGCGAGCGTACTCGTGAAGGAAATGACCTGTATAACGAAATGAAAGAGTCCGGAGTTTTGGGCAATACTGCGCTTGTGTACGGTCAGATGAACGAGCCGCCGGGAGCAAGAATGAGAGTCGCACTTTCAGGTCTGACTATGGCGGAGTATTTCCGTGATGAAGAGGGGCAGGACGTGCTTCTTTTCGTCGATAATATTTACAGATTTACACAGGCCGGTTCGGAGGTTTCGGCACTTCTCGGAAGAATGCCGTCTGCCGTTGGATATCAGCCTACGCTTGCAAACGAGATGGGCGCACTTCAGGAGCGAATCACATCGACAAAACGAGGGTCTATCACCTCGGTACAGGCAGTGTACGTTCCTGCGGACGATCTGACTGACCCTGCGCCCGCAACTACATTCGCTCATCTTGACGCAACGACAGTATTGTCAAGAACGATTGCATCACAGGGCATTTATCCCGCGGTAGATCCGCTTGAATCGACCAGCCGTATACTCAACCCCGATATTTTGGGACAACGTCATTATGATGTTGCAAAAGAGGTTCAGCGTGTTCTGCAGCGTTACAATGAGTTGATGGACATTATTGCAATTATGGGTATGGACGAGTTGTCCGATGAAGATAAACTTCTCGTTCAGCGCGCGCGTAAAGTACAGCGTTTCCTTTCGCAGCCTTTCCACGTGTCAGAAAAGTTTACAGGTATCGAGGGAGTTTATGTTCCGCTTTCCGAAACGATCAGGGGCTTTGAAGAGATCATTGAGGGTAAGCATGATGATCTTCCCGAGTCTGCATTTTTGTTTGCAAGCACTATAGATGATGTTCTCGAAAAGGCAGGTAAGTCCGGAAAGGCGGACAAATGAGTACGTTTAAGCTCATAATAGCGTCGCCCGACGGAAATAAATTCAGCGAAGACGCTGTAAGCATTTCGGTACGAGGAACCGAAGGCGACTTATGCATAATGGCGGGGCATATCCCGTTTATTACCGCAATAAAACCGTGTGATTGTGTTATAGTAATGCCGGACGGAAGTGAACGAACCGGTAAAACGCAGGGCGGTATTCTCACGGTATCGGCTGAGAGTACGACCTTGATGTCGGGTTCGTTTGTGTGGAATAAATAATAAAACGCAGTGGGTTTCAAGTATCAGAAACTCACTGCGAATTTTTTATCTGAGCGGTTGGAAAAATTTAAATGTTTATTTGAACTATAAATCAGCAAATTTTGTTAAGATTTTATCGGTGTTTATTGGGTTTTGGGATGTGGGAAGTCTGAGTTAATTATTTTTTCGGCTGCACTCGCCCGGCACCTCGCAAAGCATTTATAAAACAAATAAACATCAAAAGAAAATTTTATGCAATATTGCAATTTATGTAAATTTATAGTATAATGTAATACAGAATAATTGCAGTCGGTTTTGACTGTAAAAAGAACAGGAGGATTTATTATATGTCATTTCAAATTGAGAACGGTGTGCTGATAAAGTACACTGAAGAAAAGGCGTGACAGATGTTGTCATCCCCTACAGCGTGACGCAAATCGACAATAGTGTTTTTAGTGGTTGCAGTTCATTAAACGCATTAACAATATTTGTCTGCACTATTGACTATATAAAACACCCTCAGAAAATAATTAGTCTGTTTGAAGTGAATGATATGCTCGTTAAAAAATTATGATAAAAAATAGATATGTTTACAGAATATATATATAATACAAATTTTCCTTAACACTTCCAAGCCTAAAGCGGAAGAATACATCAAGAAAAATGATTTGAAGATCATAAAATTTTTGATCGATGTTGAAGATTTCGAAACGGTGAAGGCTCTTTTTGAATTCGGCAAGTTTGTCACAGAGCGCAACATCATGACTTTTGTTGACTACTCTATAGCGCATACCCAAGACGGCGGCGATATGGAGATACAAACGTATATCACATGGACTACAAGAACGAACATTTTTCATAATATCTTTGGAATAAATCAATTTTGCAAGGTTTGAGACACTTGCTGCGGAATTGAGGGAATATCAAAAAAAGAGTCCAACGTGTTTGCACATTGGACTCTTTTTTGAAAATGTTGGAAACATTTATTATAACAAATAATCAAGCGAGAATGCTGATAAGTACGCCTGCCGCTACAGCAGAACCTACAACGCCAGCAACATTCGGACCCATTGCGTGCATAAGAAGGAAGTTGGATGGATTCTCTTCCTGACCTACTTTCTGAGAAACACGTGCAGCCATCGGAACTGCCGAAACGCCTGCCGAACCGATAAGCGGATTTACTTTTCCGCCTGTTGCTTTGCACATGATCTTTCCGAAAAGTACGCCAAACGCTGTACCCATCATAAAGGCAAACAAACCCAGAAGAATAATGCCGAGAGTTTTTGGCGAGAGGAATACTTTGCCTGTTGCTGTGGAGCCTACAGATAAGCCGAGGAAAATTGTGATGATATTCATCAGTTCGTTCTGCGCTGTTTTTGAAATTCTGTCAACAACGCCGCTCTCACGCATAAGATTTCCGAACATAAGCATTCCTATAAGCGTTGCAGCATCGGGAAGAAGCAGCGACACAATAACCATTACGATAATGGGGAAGAGGATTTTTTCAAGCTTGGATACAGGACGAAGCTGTACCATTTTTATTGAACGCTCTTCTTTTGTGGTAAGCAGTCTCATAATCGGCGGCTGAATAATAGGTACCAGTGCCATGTATGAATATGCCGCAACCGCGATGGGACCTAACAGGTGCTGCGCCAATATAGTGGTAACATAAATAGCTGTAGGACCGTCTGCGCCTCCTATAATACCGATAGCACCGGCTTCCTTTGTGTTAAATCCGAGCAAAACTGCACCGATAAATGTAATAAAAATGCCAATTTGTGCGGCAGCTCCGAGAATAAAGCTTTTGGGATTCGAGATCAGCGGGCCGAAATCTGTCATTGCACCTATACCGAGGAAAATCAGCGGCGGGTAAATTCCATGCTTAACGCCTTGATACAGATAATAGAGCAAGCCGCCGACTTCATCAGGCTTTGCAAAATATTCAACGCCGTTTATCACCACGCGCGCATATGTTACGTTTTCTCCGGCATGAGTAGCCAAGTACTCATTTACAGGATAGTAATGAGTCTGACCGCCGATGGCGATACCGGGATACAAGTTTACAAGCAGCATTCCAATCGCAATTGGTAACAGAACCAGTGGTTCGAATTGCTTTTTGATTGCAAGATAAATAAGAACGAAAGATACCAAGATCATTATGTAGTTTTGCCATGGAAGAGTTGCAAATCCGGAATTGGAAAAAATACTGACGATCGATTCTAAAAACTGATTAATAAACTCCAAAATAACACACCCCCATCTATTTCTCAAAAGGCACGAGTATTCTCTGCCATGCCCGCTGATCTCCAAGCATTGTATCTGCCCGAAGAGTTCTGTCTCTTTGCTTTTTTGACAGATGTTACCGTTACGGCACCTTCTCCGAAAACAGTGTCAACAGCAGCGGCGATTGCCGCAATTATTTCGCCGGGGATCGTATCATCAGGCTGTTCAGTCTGCGCCTTTTCAATTGGTTCCGGCTTACTTTCGGCAACTTTGACGGGCTTCGGTTCTTTTGTAGTTTTACTTTGCTCGATACGGCTTTGGGCATTGCTGACAGCGGTACTGTACATCTTAATTATAAAGATAAGCAATACAAGTACGCCGAATACCACAACAATTCCGGTCAGCAAAATAATGAGACCGACTTTCATCTCACTCATAAAAGCTCACTCCCTGCACATTATTTTTATTGGACGGCAGAAAGCGGCTCTGCCAATTCATTCAGATTTATTATAGTATAAATTAGTCAAAAATTCAACAGTTATTACAATATTTTCAAGAAATATTTTATTTTTTTTGAGATATGACAAGTTATTGCGAGAAAATATTTGAACTTAATATTATTTATGATTAGTGTCAAAATCAGGATGATTACATTTCTTCATCATCTTTTATACTTGCAATTTTTCGGTTATGAGATATTTTCTTGAACGGATTATAGACGCGTATATTTTGTATAGCGGCTGCAGTCTTATGAACGTTGCATGACGCGTGGGGAAGTTTCATAATATATCTTTCAAGATCGTTAATGCTTATCCCAATCGATTTATCAAATACGACGTCGGATGCCGTAAAAACAACAACTCCGTATACAGGTACATTAATTCTGCTTTTTCGCAGATGATACTTTATGCAGTTAACGTGAGTTTGGTTTTGCATTTGAGGGTTGTACATTTTATATATCTTGCTGCCTATTTTATGTTCGAGATGTTTTCCGCTGCCACTGATAGTACCGGATACACCTTTCGTTTCAACAGACAATACACCAAAGGAGCCAAACACTATGTGATCAACTTCGCAGGTACCATCATATAGGGGAAGATATACGTTGTTCATCACAATAATCTGTTCTTTTCGCGCTATTTTTTTCAGGCATGAGGAAACTTTTAATTCGGCGTCACGACCTTTTTTTGATTTTCTGTGATCGGATAGAATTAATGCTAACATACAAACTGCTATAATTATTACAACTAATATAATAAAAAAATTCATGTTTTACTCCTAAATAATATTTTATAGTAAATTATAACATATTTGTAACAAAATGTCAAGATATATTTTACTTCATAGATTGAACAATTCATTCTATTTTTCAAACAAGGTCTATTTTTTAAACTATAAATGAGCAAATTTTGAATTGTTCGTCAATATCAACAAATTTGCGTCGCCTTGGAGCGGCGAGGGAACATGGTGCAAA
>CADCOF010000183.1 GCA_902802975.1 uncultured Ruminococcus sp.
CCCTTTAGGGGAGGTGTCACAAGGTACGTAGTACCTTGTGACGGAGGGGTTCCAATCTGCGACTTTTGGCACAGTCTGAATTCCGAATTCCGAATTCTTCTCAATCCTCCAAATAAAAAACTACTAAATAACTGTAACTTTTTATATATTTTTTGGTTCATCACCTTGCATTATGTGTTTTATTATGATATAATAAGACCATAGCACGGAAATTTGTGTATATTAATGCTAAAAACAGTTGACTTTAGTTTTCTCTTTGTGATAAGTTACACATTTATTGTGAAATATTTTTGGTTCGATCAGGTATTTGAATGTGTTCTCTGCTTTGAGAATGCTTATTTTTGCGGCAATTATTACAAAATCATACTTCAAATTGTCGAAATTATTAATCAATAAAGCAAAATTGCACAGAAAACCGGCGTGAAATTTGTACATTTATTTGCATTGAAAATATCGGTGTATCTATTGTATAATAATATCGTATAGTGCGGCTTGCAGAAAGCTGCGTAGCCGAAATTTTAAAATTAGGGTGGTGCAGTCACAAAATGAAATATGCAATTGTTCAGGTGTCTAAGTATTATGTGTGCATTACGCCTGCTGAGTCCGGAAAACAGTTCGTCAGCACCGGCAAAGATCGTGATGCTAAGAAGCCTGATTACGAGGTTACGTTCAGAGAACCTCTGGTAGTGTTCCTGCCGGAGAGCATTAGAAGCCAGGCATGGAACTTTCCGCGTGATCTGGCAGAGGTTGTTAAGATGTCGATGCGAAACGCAAAGATTGATATCAAGGACATTATCCTTTGCGCAGAATGCGACCAGCTTATCAGCCAGGAGTATCAGCATACTCCCGCAAAAGATAAGTATCTGAGAATTTTCGCCGAAAACGAGGCAAAGGGTCTTGTAAGCGACGACATCTCAAATTACTCGCTCATCAACTGCGAGTACGGCGCGGGCAATCAGAAAGAAGAGGAAGCAACACAGCTTGGCGCAAATGTTTATATTATGCCGAAGTCTTATGTTGAAGAGCTGAAAGCTGCATTCAGAGAGCAGTCACTTACACTTTACAAGCTCATTCCTCCCACTGTCAGCATGATCAAAATCGCAAAACAGGGCATAAACAGTATCGACAAGTCCGTAGCTCTCATAAGCGCCGATTTCTGCTCCGCTCGTCTTCTCGTTATGCAAAAAGGCGTTCCGGTATATGCGCATTCGTTCCCATTGCCGCTTGGCGATATTGCGAACGTGTTTGCAAACGATCAGAATTGTACTCTTGAAGAGGCTTTCGAGGTTATCCGTAAATACGGCGTGGGTATCTCCGAAAAATGTAATTCCCGTCAGGCAGGACGCGAGATGCGTCAGATATTCGAGAACTTCTCAAGTGATATCGTAAGAAGTCTTCGAATGGTACTCCTTAGCCTGCGTATCGAGCTTGAAACTGTTTATGCGTCAGACTTCGGCGCGTATATTCCCGGTGTACTCAAGCATATCCGTATGATGAATATCCAGGCGGACGAGATCAATCTTATCTCCGACGCGTTCACATCGCTTACAAACGTTCCGATTATCACAAAAGAAACAGACGAGGCCGGCTACAAGACAGCTTGTTTCTATACTTACACATATCTTGTCAACAGCGGCGGACAGGCCGAGAACAACCTGGCATACATTACGGGCGGTAAGAACGTAGACCTCGGCGGCGCGGCTGCAGGACTCGGAAATATTGCCGCAATGGCATTTGCCGTTTTGGCTATAGGCGTTATGGTATTTGTCGGATTGCGGTCATATGGACTTGAGGTGCGCGCTCAGCAGGACGAGGCGCGGCTCAACGATGTAAAATACGATGAAATCAAAGACAAACTCCAGCAGCAGGAGACGCTGCGAAATAAAATGGCTAACGCCGAGCAGGACAGAAAGGCTCTCCCGAAGCCGAACGCAAACGTGTGCGATATCATGGAAGAAGTATTCAAGCAGCTTACAGAAAAAGTACCTTCCGTTGAAAAGTATGTTGTAAACAGCGATGACAACGAAATCGAGAATACTTTTACTGTTGAGACAATGGAAGACTACACAAACCTTCAGGAAGAGATTCGCGCAGATGGCTTCTTCAGCATTAATTCCGCTTTGTCATCTAAGCAGAAGTCGGTTAAAAACAAGAACGCGGACGGCGGAACGGATATTACATATGAATACAGCGTAACTCATACATTTACTGTAGAAGGCGTTAAGAACCAGACTACTGAGGAAGAGGATACGGACGAAGGTTTCCATACGGATATCAGCCGTGGTACTAACTTCGATGAGATGACAGCATCGGCGAGAGGAGATTCAGAATAATATGGCGGCGAAAGATAATAAAAATACCAAGAAAGTGTCCGGCGCATTGGTTGCGGCAGTAGTTGTAATTATTGCCATTGCGGCGTTTGTACCTACTGTTTACATGCCGTATAAAAACAAAAAACCGGAAATGGATGCAAAGCATCAGGAAGCTATGGATACAATAGATTTTTATAATAAGTCTATTGAAAACCAAAGCGCAATAGAAGCCGAGATTGACGAGCTTACAGCAAAATGGGACGAATATCAGAAGTCAATGTTTATTGATCCTGCAACTGCGCTCAAGGACGTGAACGACGCAATTAACAAGCAGGAAATAACGCTTAAAGAATTCAAGCAGCTTGACCCTAAGGAAGACCCCAGCGGCACTGTTACCGCAGAAGGAAATCCGCTGTACTATCAGACCATTAATATTCAGGGACGCTGCACACAAGAGCAGCTGATAAAACTTCTCAGCTACATAGAAGAAGAGTCTATCGGTGCGTATTACGTAAAGAAGCTCGAGGCGTCTCCTCCGAATAAGACTGCTCAGGACAGCGACATTGCTGATGACGTTCTCGATTTCAAGATGGATGTTTACCTCTACTACTTCAACCAGTCTATCGTTATAAAGCCCGAGACTTCAGACACAGATTCAGGTTCTTGATCGCCCTGAAACGCGCCGGTACATATTTATGGAAATCAGAGATATTATCGCGGCAGTTGTCAGCGCGGCAGTCAGTGTTCCGATGGGAATGTTTGGCTGCTCACTGCTGAATAAAATACCCGCAAAGTGGCTGTGCGATTATGATGAAGAGCCGTCGCAGGAACTGTTGAGCGGCGTTCGATTCAAAATGAAGCCCTACGGTGTCATAATGGGTGTTGTGTTGGCTGTTTTGTCGGCTGCGCTGATGTTGACTAATATGCTGACGCTGCGTTCCGTGCTTGGCGTGATCCTGTTCTGGACGCTCGTTCTGATCGCGGCAGCGGACATTAAATATCAGATTATACCTGATCAGTTCACTGTGGCAGCGGCGGTTGTTTGCGTGGCGTATGCAGTGACGGACGTTATAGCTGATAATGTGTTCAGCGACAAATGGTACGATCCGCTGATAGGACTTGCAGTAGGCGGCGGAATACTCATGATAATGGATTTGTTCAGCTTTGCTGTTCTGAAAAAAGAAGGTTTTGGTTTTGGTGATATAAAGCTTTTGGCAGCTTTGGGCATATTGTTTGGCTGGAAGTATATTATTGTCGTTATGGTAATGGCGTCGCTTGTTGCGGCTGTGCATTTTCTTATCTTAATTTTTAAGCATAATGGAAAAATGGATGAGGGTTCATATCTTCCAATGGCACCTTATTTATGTCTGGGTGCTATGATAACATTGGTTTGTTTGCCATGGCTTGAAAAGCTGTTTGATTTATACGCAACAGTTTTGAGTATGACATATTTGCCGTAATTCTATTGTCGGTGCAGATCCCTTTTATGGGGGTCTGCACGGCATGTATTTGTTTTTACAAGTGCAGAATATGTGTCTGTATTTGTAAATACAAATATTTGAACTATTAAAATAAATTATTCTAACATCTATATTAAAGTAAAGGAGATAATTTTTTTATGAGAGCAAACAGCTTGAAAATGGGTCAGATTCTGATCAACATGGGTGCTATCACACCTGATCAGCTTGACCAGGCGCTTAGTATGCAGAGAGCGTCGGGAAGACGTTTGGGTGAGATTCTCACTAAGGAAAAAATGTGCGAGGAAGACAAGATTTGTTTCGCTCTTTCGAAGCAGTTTTCAATCCCATATGTAGACCTTGACGAAGTTGAGCTGAAAGAAGAACTTTCAAACGTTCTTTCTGCGGAGATTTCGGAACAGTGCATGGTAGTTCCGCTTGAGGTAATCGACAGAACTTTGACTATTGCCGTTGCCGACCCGCTCGACTACAAAGGTCTTAACAAAATTCAAACAACAACGAGAATGACGGTACAGCCCGTTATCGCGGCACCTTCTCAGATTCAGAAGGCGCATCAGGCACTCTATGCGTCAAAGCGCGCAATGGACGAGGCAAGAGAGTTTATTTCCAGCCAGGTAAGCCAGGCAGGCAAAGAGGACGAAATCGCCGACGCAAAGAATGCCGCAGATGATCAGCCGATCATTCGTTTCGTTAATAATATGATCGAAGAAGCTGTACGTCTGAAGACATCCGATATTCATATCGAGCCGATGGAGGAAGTTCTCCTCATCCGCTTCAGAATCGACGGTAAGCTCCAAAAATACATGGAAACGAGCGCACAGCTTGCGCCTTCTGTTACATCGCGTATTAAGTTCATCGGCGGAATGAACATCGCCGAGAAACGTATCCCGCAGGACGGTCGTATCAACTATCGTGTAGGCAACACCGAAGTCGACATGCGTATTTCGATCCTTCCCGTTGTATTCGGCGAGAAGGTCTGCGCCAGAATTACAACCGCCCTCGGTCTTAAAATGGATAAGCACGCTATTGGATTCCTTCCCGAAAATCTCGAAAAATATGATAAACTCTTGTCTTCAAACCGTGGCATTATCCTTGTAACGGGAGCTACAGGTTCCGGTAAATCAACAACGCTTTACACAGGTCTTAAGGGCGTAATGAGAGAAGATATCAACATCATCACCGTTGAGAACCCTGTCGAGATGATTATCCCCGGCATCAACCAGGTTGATATCAACGCTAAGGCCGGTCTTACATTCGCAAGCGCACTTCGTTCAATTCTTCGTCAAGACCCCGACATTATCATGATCGGTGAGATTCGAGACAAAGAAACAGCCGAAATCGCAGCGTCCGCCGCAGTTACAGGTCACTTGGTTCTCTCCACATTGCATACATACAACGCTGCATCTTCAATTATCCGTCTTGTCGACATGGGCGTTGAACCGTTCATGGTATCTTCAACAATCATCGGCGTTATCGCTCAGCGACTTGTGCGCAGACTGTGCGTAAACTGCAAGGAGCCATATATCGCCGGCGAACATGAGCTGCATCTTCTCGGTATCGACGATCCATCGCTTGAAATACAGCTGTACAGAGCACCCGAGGGCGGCTGCGAACGCTGCAACAGATCGGGTCACAAGGGACGTCTTGCCGTTCATGAAGTGTTGATGGTATCTCCCGCTATCAGACGTGCTATCCAGCAGGATAAGGCGACGGAGGATATTCATGCTATTGCTGTTGAAGAGGGCATGATCTCCATGAGAGAAAATCTGCGCATGAATGTTATCAGCGGTATTATTTCGCTTGAAACAATGCTTGAAGCAGCAAGCGAAGATATGATGTGATTATAATTTGCACAAAATCTAAATATTTTTGTTGTAAATTTCGGAATAATATGATATAATTACAGGTGTAATAATTGTAATGCACTTCCATGCTAAAAATACAACTTTAGGGCATGATCACTTGCGTGTGTGATGTGCCGCGTGAAATGGGGGAAATATAGATGGATTTCTTATCAATGGTAAGAGAGGCAGTTGAGGCGGGCTGTTCCGATATTCATATGTCCGCAGGCAACTGTCCGGCATACCGTCTGCACGGTACAATGAGATACTGGGACGGTGACCCGCTGACCGATGAAGATGTAACCTACATGATCAGCCAGGTTCTTAACAAAGAACGTTTCGATACGTTTATGGATACGTGCGACGTCGATGGTGCGGCAACAATCGAGGGCGTAAGCCGTTTTCGTATCAATGCTTTCCGCACAAGAAACGGTGCGTCGCTCGTAATGCGAGTTATTAACGAAAATACTCCGGAGCTTGACAAGCTGAATCTTCCCGCGTCTATTGCAAAAATTTTGGAGCTTAAGGAAGGTCTTGTTCTTGTAACAGGTCCTACAGGTTCGGGTAAATCAACAACGCTTGCCGCTATTGTTCATCAGATCAACAGAGAACGCAACCTCAATATCGTAACTATCGAAGACCCGGTTGAGTACCTTCACAAGCCTATAGGCTGTGTTATCAACCAGCGTGAGATCGGTCCCGACAGCCGTTCATACCACACGGCTCTTCGTGCCGTACTTCGTGAAGACCCCGATATTATCCAGATCGGTGAGATTCGTGACTTCGAGTCCGTTTCTATCGCTTTGTCTGCAGCCGAGACAGGACACCTTGTGTTCTCTACACTTCATACAGAGGGTGCGGCAAAAACAATCGACCGTCTTGTCGATATGTATCCCGCGGCACAGCAGCGTCAGGCACTTGGTCAGATTTCCACATCGCTTAAGTGCGTTGTATCGCAGCGTCTTCTTCCTCGTTCGGATATCCCCGGACGTATCGGCGCATTTGAGATCATGTTCGTAAACGGTGCTATATCAAACCTTATTCGTGAAAATAAGATTGCAATGATCGAGCAGGTTATTGAGACAAGTAAGGGCTCCGGTATGATCACGAGAAATAAGAGTATCCAGATGCTCTTTGACAGAGGATTTATCAACGCGCAGACTGCAAGAGAATACAGCTTCGATGTTGGTACGACTGAGTCGGCACCGGGTCAAGGCTCTCAGATGCCGTCGTATATGGCCGGTGGCATGAACAGAAGATGAGGTGACAAGAATTGAAATATAATTATCTTGCTATTGACAGCAAAAACAAAAAATACAGAAGTGAAGTCACCGCAGACAGCCGTGACGAAGTAAAGCGAATTCTTGCCGAAAGAGGCATGACAGCACTTGAGATCAGTGAAGTCAAAGAAGTCAACGGCGTTGTGGATCAGTCAAATGTGCCCATCTGGGAGCGTGAGTTTGGTGTTACCGATCCGCATGAGAAAAAAATAGCCGACAAGAAGGTTCTTTCTACCATCAACCAGATGGCTATCATGATGAAATCAGGTATTTCGCTTTCAATGTCAATGGAAGTGCTGCTTGATACGGAAGCCGACAAGGACATGAGAAAGATTCTTACAATCATCAGCTCCGAGCTGTACAACGGTGTCCCGTTGTCTCAGTCTATGTCGTCATTTAAATGTTTCCCGGTTATCGTAATCAGCCTTGTTGCTGCCGGTGAGGCAAACGGTCGTCTTGATATGGCTTTCGAGAACGCATCGGACATTCTGCACAGAGAATTGGTGCTTTCCGGTAAGATCAAGAGTGCTATGATGTACCCGGCTTTCCTTTTGGGCTTGACCCTTGTTATGATCATTGTAATGTCAATGTTCGTACTTCCCTCATTCGCAAACGTATTCCTGTCATTCGGTTCGGACTTGCCTGCTATCTCTAAAATGGTAATGGGCTTCTCGGACTTCATGCTGGCATGGTGGTGGCTGGTTATTCTGATCATAGCGGGCGTCGTCTTTGGCTTTAAGTTCCTGCTGAACAACAATGAAGCATTCGCAATGTGGCTTGCTGAGTTCCTCCTTAAGGTGCCGATCATCGGCGACGTTATGAGAAATACATATATTGCTCGTTTCTGCAATATCATGGGTTCGCTGACAGACGCCGGCGTTAGTATTCTTCGCGCGCTTGAACTTTCACGTGACGTTATTTCCAACATCTTCATGAAAGACTGCTTGTCGCAGGTTATTGAAGATGTAAAGATCGGTACTCCGATCAACGTATCTATGAGCCATTACCCTGTATTTGACACGATTCTCGTATCAATGGTACGTGTAGGTGAGGAATCAGGTATGTTCTCCGACGCTATGCACAAAATGGCGGAGCTTTATCAGGAACAGTCCGACGAAAGCACAAAGAGACTTACCGAGGCTATGACACCTGCAATGACAATCATAGTTGCGGGCATCGTAGGCGTAGTTGCTGTTTCTATCGTAATGCCGATGTTCGGTATGTACGGCGTTGTTGCTGAGTCTTCTCAGAAATAATTCAGATTCGCAAAATTTAATTTGATAACGACAAAAAAACGTCCTGCTTGCTGCGGGGCGTTTTTTGTTTGTGCGATGGGACAAAAAAATCCCCGAACCAACAATTGTCAGCCCGGGTAATTGAATATATCAGAAATTCGAACCGTTATATCCGAAATTCGATGTCTCTTGGTAACTCACATACATATCTTTGATTCCGCATACCTGCGACAAGATAGTATTAAAGCGAGCTGTCAAGGAGTCATACGCTGTCGGGTTAGCTTTACCGTAAACTATAACGTTGATCATAGCCGTGGGTTTTTCGTTGCTGCCTCTGAAATACAGCGCACATCTCGGTTCGATATTCACCATAAGCCATGTTTCGCTTTTTCCGGGAATAAGTGAAATCGCTCTGCCGAATTCGTCCTTAAGCTCTATTTCCTGTTCTTTTGTAATGTCAACATTCAGCTTGCAATTAATAAATGGCATAAAAAACACCCTCTTGTCTTGATCTGAAAATCAGTCCTGCGTGTCGTTTTCCGAACCGCGCTTTCTGATTATGTTCTGAAGTCTCTGCGCTCTTCTCATTGATGGGTTAATCGTGATTGGCTTTTCCGGAATCGCGCTCTCAATATTATCGATGGGTGAGAATTCCGCCGGCTCGGTCGGTGCAGCAGGTGCGATAGGCTCGACAGGTGCGATGGGCGGAGCGATAGGTTCAATCGGTACTGCGTCCATTGGTGCGGACTCTTCTGCTGCCGCACTTTCAACAGAAATTACGGGCGGAACAAAAGCTGCCGGTGCGTCCTCCGGAATAGCGTAAATCTCCTCGGGCGTCGGCTCTGCTTCGCCTGTGTACGTTTCGTCGATTTCTTCCGGTATTTCGATCGATGCTGATTCTGCTGATTCTGCTGCCTCTGCTGCCTCTGCAGCTTCTTTCTCGCTCTGTATCTTATGCTTGATGTCTTCAGCGCGCTCTACGGCTGCAGCCTTAATCGTGCCCGCTTTTGAGGCTGTGTCCTTTGCTGTGGTTTTCACAAAAGCTCCGGCTTTGGCGGCAGTTGCGGCTGCGCCTGTTGCTATCGGCTCTCTGACCTTTCTGAAATTCTCTCTGACCTCAGTCGCGTTTTGCGATGTTGTCTCCTTATCCTGGATGATAACTTGTCTGTAAAGCTCCTGAGCGCGGGTCATGTTCTCTTTTGCATTGTCGATAATTCTGCAAAGCTGCTCCACGTCCTCGGGCATGCCGTCTCTCATTGTTGTGTAAAGATACTTGCCCAGTGCAATATACGCACGATTGGCAGCGTTCTCCTCGTTCTTCATTACGGTAAGCAGTCGGTTTTTCTGTGCCTGAAGAGAGGTCTTTTCGGCGATCATATCGACTGTTGCGCCAAATGCTTTTTTGAGATCTTTATAAATTGACATTCTTATTACTCCTTTTCAATATAATTGACAGTAAATCATACAGCATAAAAGCCTCTACATATATATTAACCAAAAATTCGCCTCAGGTCAATATATAATAAATTAATTTTTTAAAAACTCTGTACAAATGGGGAGATTTTGTGTTATAATATATGAGTGGAACGATCGCCAAATTGGGGTTAATAAAAAAGGGAGTGGTTATTGTGTCCAGTATGACTACAAAAAAGGTTACGTGTCCAAAATGCGGCGCAGAAAGTGAAATAAAAGTATATAAAACTGTAAATCCGACTACTGATCCCGCATATCGTGAGCAGCTTTTGAACGGCGAGCTTCTCAAGTTTACATGTGACAAGTGCGGAGGTGTGGCGCAGCTGCGTTACCCGCTTTTATACAATGATATGAAGAATAATTTCATGGTGTATTATATTCCTGAGATTGACCGTGAAACGCTCACAGACGAAGTTCTTGAGAGAGAATACGGTGATCTTGAAGGTATCACAAGGAGATTAGTTCCCGGATATAATGAACTTAAAGAAAAGATACATATTTTTGAAGCTAATCTTGACGACAAGGTAATTGAAGTGGTAAAGGCTGCGCTGAAAGACGTAGTTGAGAAGCGCACAGGAGAAGAAGTTACGGGCGGATATTTTTCGAAGTACAGCGTAGCTGAAGACAGGATAGGTTTCACATTTTTTGTAGGCGATGAGGGAGAGCAGTTTGTACAGACAACGAGACTTGAGATATACAACAAGAGTGCAGCTGTAGCGGCGGCAGAGCCGGCAGACCCTGCGGATAGGCAGTTTTTCCTTATTGACCGAACATGGGCGCGCAGTGCTTTGTACAAGTACAAAAAGAGCAAAGCCGCAATGTAAAGGGCTGTTTTCAAAAAGTTAAAAAATAACGGTTGTAATTTTTATACGCTTGAAGTATAATTATATATGTCTGTACATGAAGTAAGATAAGTTTTGACATGGGAAAGGATGGTATTTGATGGCTGACGGAAGAACGAGAGTATTTTCGCTTACTGACAGTGAAGAGGGAATAAAGGCGTCGCTCACTGCTGTGTACGATGCACTGAAAGAAAAGGGATATAACCCGGTAAATCAGATTGTAGGGTACATAGTATCGGAAGACCCGTCCTACATCACGACTCACAAGCAAGCGAGAAACATTATCAGAAAAATTGACAGAGATGATTTGCTTGAGATACTGGTCAAGTCGTTTCTTGATGTAAATTAGTTGGTAGTTGGTATAGTAAGCGGCATTATTTCAGTAATAGAGTTGAGAGTTGAGTTTAAATGGAAACTCCGCGCTTTACTTTCAAAACGCTATTCTAAAAAACAATGATTATGTTAAGACTTATGTCGTTTACTATAAATTAAAATAAACAAGGAGGAAACCTGATGACCGAAAAAACAGGGCTTACTTATAAAAACAAGCCGCTTGTTCGAAGCGGTGACAAAATATATTATGGTGATCCGGCAGACAAATACATAGTTTGTTTGACGATAGAGAGCAAAACCGTGAATAATGGGCAGGAGTTACCCGACTCGATTCAGATTCAGCTTATGACGACTGACCCCACTGTTCCGCGCCGCAAGAGAGTTCTCAAAACAGCTACAAAAAACGGACTCTTTCGCTCCATAGACATTGCCGAAGCATGGCTCAAACGCTACCTGAGAGGCAACGAATAAGCGGGCGGCGTGCCGCCGCACCCAGTACGTGGTTTGGTTTTTTGTTATAGTAGCTTTTATGCGCGTGTGGGTCTCGCCTGCCGTCGGGGACGGTTCCCAACCGTGGGACACACGGGGTTAGCTCGCTGATACTGTACAGGTTGCTGTACTTGAACGAGAAGCCCCC
>CADCOF010000184.1 GCA_902802975.1 uncultured Ruminococcus sp.
ATGCGCCCGCAGGCAGATACGCGCACATAATTTATTGTACGCACAAAAGCGGGCATGCGCCCGCAGGCAGATACGCGCACATAATTTTTATTGTACGCACAAAAGCGGGCATGCGCCCGCAGGCAGATACGCGCACATAATTTATTGTACGCATAAAACAAGGCACGCGCCCAGCACAATGTTGGACGCATGCCTTAATTTTTTGAAAAACTATTTGCGCGGGACTATCTATCGATAACAATAAAGCTCGCCGGAACATGGGAGCGGCGGCACGCCGCCGGAAGATGGGAGCGGCGGCACGCCGCCGGAACGCCGCCGGAACTTGCCTGCAGGCGCTTGCCCGCCGATTAATATTGAAGAAGAATAATCACCCAATAATGACCCTGCGTATCGTTGTCTTTAAACGCGTGACCTACTCCAATGTCGGTATAATGTCTGCTTGGATCAAACGGCTTATCCGAATTGTTGATAAGGAAATCTACCACTTCGTTTGCATTTTGCTGACCACTGCAAACAATCTGAGTTGTCATTGTATAATCAATTCCGTAATCATCAAGAAGCGTTGTGTATTTTGTTCCGTTAGGACGAAGAGTTGTATTCGAAACAATAAGTTCATCTGCGCGTACTTCTGCGATATTACGCAACGCCTCGTTCATCTTGAGCGAGGACATACCCTTGCCGCTTCTCTTTTGGTTGATCAAATCTTTCACTTGATTTTCTACAGCCTTCTCATTATCAAAGTTTTTGGCTTTTTTCGAGAAAAGCTGTACCCAGTAGTGTATATAGTCGGTGTTGTCCTGCTTAAGGTATGCGGCACACATATGAGTATATTCAGGATTCAAAATATTTTTGCGGTGTCCTTCGGAGTTCATCCATGATTTAACTACCGCTTCTGCGGAAATAACATCAGTACCTGCAGCAATATTTTCTGCCTCAGCTAACGACTTGAAATTCACCTCTTCAAATACAGAATTCCACGGTTTGCCATTCGGGCGAGTATGATCAAATTTTATCGCCGTTTCCATCACTCGAATATCTGCTCCCGGCTGCATATCATAATCATATTCAAGCTCCGACAAACCGGCTTTTTTGCGCTCTCTGTTAATCAAACGCAGTATCTTATTATATGTTGCTTGGAGATTATCGCCCGGGTCTTCGAGCTTACCTGAATCTCCGGTGGAACTGCGCAGCGTGCTGAGTGCGTCTGCCGATGTGATAACGCCGTCTCCGTCAGCGTCTGCGATTTTCATTTGTTCCGGCGTGAGTGTTGCAAGACCTATCGATGTTCTGAGAATCATCAGGGAGTCCGCTGACGTTAAATAACCATCGCCGTCCACATCTCCCGGAATTCCCGACCCCAAAGCCGCAGCAGAAAGTGCAGTTCCCGGCAAAAGTGATAACATTATAATAATAACTGCCATAAATGCAGCAAATTTTTTATGATGCTTTTTCACAATACATCTTTCTTTCTTAAGTTAATCAGAGGCGAACAGCTGCTCCCAGTAAAGACCGTACAGATCGTTTGGAACAAGCACAATAGCTACACACATACGCGTATACTTTGGGTTCAGGATATTTTTTCTGTGTCCTTCCGAGTTCATCCACTCACTTACAATAAACTCTGCCGACGCGTATCCGGCTGCAATGTTTTCGCCGGTTTTATGTGCTTTCACCCCATTTTCCGTAAGTGCGGTGAACCAACCCTCGCCGTTGGGGCGATTATGACTAAACACTTCGGTAATCTCATTTGCGCGTACCTGCGCGGCAGCCATCATGGAATAGTCATAAACCAACGGGGCAACTCCCTCTTTTGCTCGTTCGGCATTGCACAAATCAAGTATTTCGAGTGCTCTGTAATCGATTGGCTCAGGCTCATCGGGTGTATCGGGAGTCTCTATAGGGTCGGGTATCTGTGGCTGATCGGGCGGTTCGGGGTCGGGCTTTTTTTCAGGCTCCTTCACGGGAACTCTGCCGCTAACAGAACATATCAGAACACCAAGCGCGTCGGAGGAGTCCACAAAACCATCGCCATTATAATCGGCAATGGCGAACTTTTCTTCATTCAAAACCACAAGCCCCACCGATACACGAAGAATAGCAAGCGCGTCTGCAGAAGTATATGTGCCGTCACCATCAATATCACCTTTAACAAAATTGTTTGCCGATACAGTAAAACTTCCGGTAAACATAAAAGCAATAGCTGAAAAAAAGGCTGTCAATTTGATCAAAGCTTTCATTGCAATACACCTCCCCATTTTATACTTTTAGGTTAAGTTTACCACTTTTAAAATAAAAAGTCAATGACGATATAGAATTAAGTGCGCTAAATTTGAGTAATTTTAAAAAAAAGACTTGACATTGCATAAATTATCGTTTATAATATTATAGCGGCGTACATACGCAGTCCGAGACGTAACTCAGTTTGGTAGAGTGCTTGGTTTGGGACCAAGATGCCGCAGGTTCGAATCCTGTCGTCTCGACTTAAAAAGCTCTGCTTGTAATTGGGCAGGGCTTTTTAGCAACAAATCATTTAAGTATGGAGGGTGTGCCATGAGTTCGTCAGGTCATGATAACATCAAGACAATTGCACAAAACAAAAAAGCACGCCACGAATACTTTGTGCTTGAAAGTTTTGAGGCGGGCATAGAGCTTTGCGGTACCGAAGTTAAATCTGTACGTGCCGGCAGAGTAAACCTGAAAGACAGCTGGTGTTCAATCGACTCAGGCGAAATATTTGTTAACGGAATGCATATTTCCCCATATGAACAGGGAAATATATTTAACAAAGACCCGCTTAGAGTGCGCAGACTTCTCATGCACAAAAAAGAGATACTGCGTCTTTACGGACATCTTAAGCAAGACGGAATATCAATCATACCGCTTTCGCTGTATTTTAAAGGCAGCCGAGTAAAAATGCAGATCGGGCTTTGCAAAGGCAAAAAGCTTTATGACAAGCGTGCAGACATGGCTCAAAGAAGTGCAAAGCGCGACATTGAGCGCGCTATAAAAGAGCATAACAAATAAACACGGGGGTGTAAAGGCTTCGACGGGGATTTTGAGTCTTGGTAAGCGAGCAGCGGTGCGGAACCGCTATAAAATCCGCAAACTAAAAATAAACGACGACTATCCAGTTGCGTTAGCAGCCTAAGTGCTGCTCGTCCTGCTTAAGAATACCACGGCTTAAGCGAGGGCGTCGATTAGTGGTGAACGCAAGCGGGCACACTCCTTTAACCTGTTTGTGTATCAAAGGATACTAAGTGCAAAAGCCCTTCATCGGGCGGTTGCGTGAGGGAATGTCAAAACGATGAATACGCTCGTAGAAAGCCTTGATAACGGATTTTCGGACAGGGGTTCAATTCCCCTCACCTCCACCAAAAAAGTCTCGCCTTTATGGCGAGACTTTTTTCAATGTGCAATTAGCAATGCAGACTGTGCCAAAAGTCGCAGATTGGAACCCCTCCGTCACAAGGTACTACGTACCTTGTGACACCGTCTCGCCTGCCGG
>CADCOF010000185.1 GCA_902802975.1 uncultured Ruminococcus sp.
CGTCAAAAAAAGCATTGTTGTTTCTTACGATGATATCGGAGGCTTTCTCTTTGTTTTTAAGCTCTGCCACTGTGTCGATTTTTCCGACCGCTTCCGTTATTCGCTCATACAACATATCATTCGACCTCCTCATACTCTTTGCAAAGGGTAAAGAATCTTTCTCTCTGTTCGTCAAACCGAGGGTCTGTCTCACTGTTCCACAAGCCTTTTCCTTTTTGAAGTTCAAGCTCGTTTCCCATTTGGGATATCACTTTCGATACGTCGTGCTCGGCCTGCACCAATATCTGACGCAGTACAACGACTGTGTCGATCGGGTCACTTGAATATGCCGCCAATATATCTATCGGCTCGGTATCTCCGTAATCCTCCTGCAATCTAAGCAGTGCGGAAGCAATTCGTTTACTGTTGTTCTTTATTTTTTCGCGTATTGCGGCATCATTTTCGCCTGCGGTCAGATTTGCTCCTGCTGCCGCACATTTATTGTAGAAATTATTTATCTCATTGATGATATTCTTAATATCAATCGCCCCCAAATCAGGTAGAATGAAGTAAACACGATTTAGGAGGATTACACACATGAACACAGCAGATATTTTCGCAGCAGGACTTGGACTAACGCAACATTGATTGAAGAAATATTTGTAATGGTATTGTTTGTCGTGTACTGAAATATTTCAAAGACGCTCTTGAGAGGGTAAGTCTCAAATCGATAGACGCAGCCATTTTACATTAGCAAATCTCCCTGCTATTGTTTCGAACTCCACCACAGCATTTTGCTCCGGGCAGATCATAATATTTTTATATATTCCGCCCTCCTCAATAGATTCAGAGAGATGCAGTGCCCAGTCAGTCAACTCACCAGATGCAAATGCTTCACGCAGTGCCAAAATCTGTTCTGTGGTGTGATCGTGAGTGCTGAACATCAGCTTTACCCGAATATTTTCACCATCATCTTCTGCTTCAGCGGATTCAAATAATTCATCATCGGGATCAAAAATCTCTCCGAAAACGTCGGGGAGCAACGCTTCGGCAAGCTCATTGGCTCTGTCTTCTGCTTCATCACAGACATCATTTGCATCACAATCCAGTATCTCAGCAAGCTGCTCTTCGGAGACCGTTGTTTCCATGCAGAGGTAATCATCAGTTGACCACATATATCCGGAGACATCTTCCACCTCGGCAAATTTTGCTGCACCATAGCACTGATACATTTTAACGCCATAATCGGTGTCTACGAGCAGTAGTCCAAATGAGCCATTATTTAGTGTGGAAATTTCAGACAGCAATTCATGCAGACTCTCCTCCGGCACACCGCTAATCACCTCATAAAATGTTGCGGTGATTTTGTCAAAGCCTCTTTCCGTGTTATGCGAATAGTATTGCCATGCTGAATTGTCTGCGTTTATGCCATAGACTGACTTGATAAAAGCATCCAGCCCGGATGTTATCTTTTTTGCAGTTTCAGTTGCATTCTCGCTGTCGATCTTGATGTGTGAGATCAGTTTTATGTATTTTCCTTGTGACATAGATAATTCTCCCTTAAATAATTATTTGTTCGAAGCACTGCCAACAGCAGACGCTATATGCACACCAAATTTTTGGTTAGGCAACTTTATAACCCGTGTCAATATTTATTACATAGCAATTTTTATCTAACTAAACATAGTATATCATATCTTTTTATAATAGTCAATATAATTTTCATATTGAACATACGATTATCTGAATTATTATTACAGTATTTGGTATCGTTATGCTTTTGGCTGATATGCACCCATCAAAAGCACCGTACTTTATTTCTTTTACTCCATCAGGTATAACTATACTATCGAGCGAGCTGCACCCCAAAAAAGCTTCCGATTCAATTTTGGTAATACCCTTCGGAATACTTATACTTTTAAGCCACAAGCACCCCGAAAATGCACTTTTGCCGATTCCGGTAACATTTTCACAGTTTTGAGCGAACTGCATCCGTAGAAAGCACCTTCTTTAATAGTGGTCACACTATCGGAAATTACAACTTCGTTAAGGTCGCTTCGGTTATGAAATGCATAATCATTAATGACCTCAATACCTTCGGGAATTACAACTTTTTTTCTTGCGCCGCTGTATCTGATAAGAATATTTTTTCCTGCCATCATAAGCTTGCCCGGGAATTTATCAAACCACAGCACCTTTTAAAAAGCATAAAATGGACTGCGGTTTCCGAAAATACTAAAATTAGCATCAAATGATGTCACACTTTCCGGAACGGTAATGTTTGTCAGAAATTCGCAATTGAGAGTGTGCCAAAACGAAAATTACCGCAGTATAACCCCTCCGTCACGTCTGCTTTCGCAGCCGTGCCACCTCCCCTA
>CADCOF010000186.1 GCA_902802975.1 uncultured Ruminococcus sp.
AGCTCAAAGCTCAAAGCTTAAAGCTTAAAGTGAAAAGTAGAATTCATGGTCTCAGTTTGCTTTTGGGGATTATAATTCCACTTTCAACTTTCCACATTCCACTTTCAAAATAAAGGAGTTATTGAAATTGAAATACGTTCATAAAGACATAGAAAAGAAATGGCAGGAGAGATGGGAAGAAAAAGGCGTCTTTCATGCCGAGGAGAATTCAGACAAAGAAAAATTCTATGCACTCATCGAGTTCCCGTATCCGTCGGGGCAGGGACTTCACGTTGGTCACCCGAGACCGTATACCGCACTTGATACAGTTGCAAGAAAACGCCGCCTCCAGGGCTATAACGTCCTCTATCCGATAGGTTGGGACGCGTTCGGACTTCCTACCGAAAACTATGCGATAAAGAACCATATTCACCCCGCAGAGGTAACTAAGAATAATATCGCACGCTTTAAACAGCAGATACAGTCACTGGGCATTTCGTTTGACTGGAGCCGTGAGATCAATACAACAGACCCGAAATATTTCAAGTGGACACAGTGGATATTCCTCCAACTCTTCAAGCACGGTCTTGCATACAAAAAGGAAATGGCTGTCAACTGGTGTACGTCCTGTAAATGCGTGCTTGCAAATGAGGAAGTCGTAAACGGCGTGTGCGAACGCTGCGGCAGCGAGGTTGTTCGCAGAGTAAAGTCACAGTGGATGCTCAAGATCACCGAGTACGCCGACAGACTTTCCGACGATCTCGATACGGTGGATTATCCCCTTCGCGTAAAACTCCAGCAGCGCAACTGGATAGGTCGTTCTACCGGCGCAGAGGTGGATTTTGCAGCTACGACAGGCGATATCCTCACCGTATACACAACGCGCCCCGATACGCTTTTCGGCGCAACATATATGGTAGTGTCGCCCGAACACCCGTACATTGACAAGTGGGCTGATGTGATCGAAAATATTGACGAGGTAAGAGCATATCAGGATCAGGCTGCGCGCAAGAGCGATTTCGAGCGCACGGAAATGGCGAAGGACAAGACCGGCGTTCTGATCAAGGGCGTTCGCGCAGTAAATCCCGTTAACGGCAAAGAAATACCGATTTTTATTTCGGATTACGTTCTTGTTTCCTACGGTACCGGTGCGATTATGGCTGTGCCGGCGCATGATACGCGTGACTGGGAGTTTGCAAAGAAGTTTGATCTTCCGATAATTGAAGTTGTAAAGGGCGGCAACGTGCAGGAAGAGGCGTTCACCGACTGTGCGACAGGTATTATGGTAAACAGCGGCATTCTTGACGGACTTTCGGTAGAAGACGCAAAAGTCAAGATCAAACAGTGGCTTGTTGAAAACGGCAAGGGCAAAGAGAAGGTGAACTTCAAGCTGCGCGACTGGGTATTTTCTCGTCAGCGTTATTGGGGTGAGCCGATACCGATTATCAACTGCCCGTGCTGCGGATATGTTCCGATGGACGAAAGCGAACTTCCGCTGGAACTGCCTATGGTGGAGAGCTACGAGCCGACCGATACAGGCGAGTCACCGCTTGCGAATATCACGGAGTGGGTGAACGTTAAGTGTCCGAAATGCGGCGGCGACGCAAAGCGCGAGACAGACACAATGCCCCAGTGGGCGGGTTCATCATGGTATTATCTGAGATATATGGATCCCCACAATGACAACGCGCTTGCAAGCAAAGAGGCACTTGATTATTGGTCACCTGTTGATTGGTACAACGGCGGTATGGAGCATACAACACTTCATCTGCTCTACAGCCGTTTCTGGCATAAATTCCTGTATGATATCGGCGCAGTTCCCACGCCCGAACCGTATGCAAAGCGCACCAGCCACGGTATGGTTCTCGGCGAAGGCGGCGTAAAGATGAGCAAATCGAGAGGCAACGTTGTCAACCCCGATGACGTTGTGAACGAGTACGGCGCAGATACACTTCGTCTGTACGAGATGTTTATCGGTGACTTTGAGAAAGCCGCACCGTGGGACCCGAAGGGAATAAAGGGCTGCCGTAGACTTGTTGAGAGATTCTACAATCTTGCGGAAAATGTTATCGACAGCGACGAGATACGCAGCGAAGTCGAGAGTGATATCCACAAGGCAATCAAAAAAGTAGACGAGGACATTGAAACGCTGAAATTCAACACGGCTATTGCGTGTCTGATGTCGCTTATCAATATATTCGGTCAGAAGGGCATCACTAAGGGCGAGCTGAGAATTTTTGCAATACTTCTCGACCCGTTTGCGCCGCATGTAGCGGAAGAGGTTTGGGAGATTGCAAAGCTTGGCGAAGGCATGGTAGCCGAGCAGAAGTGGCCTGAGTATGACGAGGCAAAGTGCAAGGACGAGACAGTAGAGATTGCAGTTCAGGTTAATGGCAAGATCAAGGCGCGTCTTAACATAAGCGCAGATGCCGATAACACCGAAGCGATAGCAGCCGCAAAGTCTGACGCGAAAGTTGCAGCAGCAATCGACGGTATGAATATAGTCAAGGAGATATACGTCAAGGGCAAGCTTGTTAATATAGTTGTGAAACCGCGCTGATTTTGGTTCGCACATTCGGAGGTATATATGTTTGAAGATTACGCGAAGATAAAAATAAAAGCCGGTGACGGGGGCGACGGAGCTGTCGCTTTTCACCGGGAAAAATATGTTGCCTCCGGAGGTCCCGACGGCGGTGACGGCGGCAGAGGCGGAAATATCGTATTTAAAGCGGACGATAATCTTTCCACTCTTGCCGATTTCAGATATAAAAGGAAATACTCTGCGCCTAAAGGCGAAAACGGCAGGGGCGGCAGATGTAACGGTAAACATGCCGACGATCTTGTTATCAGAGTCCCGCGGGGTACGGTCATTAAAGATGCGGAAACCGGACGATTGATGGCTGACATTTCGGGAGATGAGCCTGTTGTCGTTGCAAAAGGCGGCAAGGGCGGCTGGGGCAATACACACTTCGCTACACCTACCCGACAAACGCCGCGCTTTGCTAAGCTGGGTATGCCCGGCGAGGAGTACGAGGTTCAGCTTGAACTGAAATTATTGGCGGACGTTGGTCTTGTCGGTTTTCCGAATGTCGGAAAAAGTACGCTTGTGTCAGTCGTCAGCGAAGCAAAGCCTATAATTGCCAATTATCATTTTACCACAATAACTCCCGTGCTGGGTGTTGTTCGTTTCGGTGAAGGCGAATCGTGCGTAATGGCTGATATTCCCGGACTTATCGAGGGCGCATGGGAAGATAAGGGCTTGGGTCACAGATTTTTGCGCCACGTTGAACGCTGCCGAATGCTCGTGCACATTGTGGACGTTGCAGGAAGCGAAGGACGCGACCCGAAGGAAGATTTTCGAATTATTAACGAGGAACTCAAAAAGTTTAACGAAGAACTGGCGCAGAGACCCATGATCGTTGCCGGGAATAAATGCGATCTGGCGACAGACGAGCAAATCGAAGATTTCAGAAAGTTTGTTGAAGATCAGGGCTATAAATTTTTCCCGATCATGGCGGCTATACGCTATGAGGTCGATCCGCTGCTTGACTGCATAAGAGAACAGCTGTCAAAGCTGCCGCCCGTGAAGCGTTTTGAACCCGAAGCTGCACCTGTTGTCGAGGTGGATAAGAGCCGCAAAAATGAGGTTACGGTAACAAATCATGACGGCGTGTTCTTTGTTGAAGGCGAGTGGCTTGTGCGCATAATGAACTCCGTCAACTTTGACGATTATGAGTCGCTGCAGTATTTCCAAAGAGTGCTGCTGAATGCCGGAGTTATCGACGCGCTGTATGACGCAGGCGTTCAGGAAGGCGACACTGTCTCGATCTACGATTTTGAGTTTGAATTCATAGATTAAGAGGTGTGCAATGCGGCTATTGAATGACGATGTAGACCTCCGGACGCTCAGTCCGCTGACGCTTGCATTTATCGGAGATGCAGTTTATGATCTTATGGTCAGGGAGCAGCTTGTGTGCGAGGGTAACCGCCCTGTCGGAAAACTCAACGACGACAAGATCAAGCTTGTCAGGTGCGAAAGCCAGTCGCAGGCGGCGGCACGGCTGTTGCCGTTAATGACGGACGAAGAGCAGGCTGTGTTCAAGCGTGGAAAAAACGCACACGCGCCGACCGTTCCGAAACACTCCGACAAGACCACATATCACACGGCAACGGGGCTTGAGGCGTTGTTTGGGTATTTGTACCTCAAGGGTGAGACGGCACGATTAAAGGAATTGTTTGACTATATGGGAAGTGATGACAATGACGGAGCTTGAAAAAGCCCGCAAGACAATGGAACAGACGCTCATGCCGCAGATGTTTGCGATGGAGAAAGCGAATTTGCTGAACTCTATCCTCGATAAAGAGGGAAAATTTTTTACAGATGTAATGGCGATATATCTCGGCGTTGTGAATGATCAGTATAAAGCCGATGATTTTAAAGTTTATTTGCAGCGTGCAAAGTCGGAGGAAATGCTCTTTGATTTTGTTGTTGTGAAGACTCCCGTATGCGGCACGGCAGGAATCGCCGACACTATGTATTTTTGTCTTGAGGAGACCACGGGCGAGATAAGCTACCTTGTTGCAGAAAAGTCACTCGGCGGTCAGCGCGTTCTGAGAGCGCTCGATGAAGAATTGCCGAAAGACCACGGTGTACTTCCCGAAGACGCAGACAAGGAATTTCAGAAAATGGCGAATATTTTCATTAGAAGAATCAGTGGGATAAGTTAATTCGCAATTCGGAAGTAATACCGGTGAATTAGCGGTTATAGATGAACAAACAGATAGGCACTGTGAAAAAATTGAAGTTTTATACTTCGATTTTTCACAGTGCCTTCATTTTATGTGAAAACTTTATCCTAACTATAAATGATCAAAAAGTAAAAATGCACAAAACTGAAGTTTGATAGAGCATAGCATAAGGTTTTCGCCAAGCCTTTTTCAAAAGGCTTGCGGGATCCAAGGGGTGCGGGTCTCCGGCTGGGAGCCGTCCCCGACGGTGGAGACCTC
>CADCOF010000187.1 GCA_902802975.1 uncultured Ruminococcus sp.
CAATTTCGGACGCGGGCAAAAGACTATAGTTTAATATAAGCTTTGTGCGCGTACTGCTTGCGGCCGCTTGGCCGCCGGGCGCATGCCGACCTCAAGCAGCGTCTCTCCAAATGAGATATTTCTCACCGGTGCAAAAATCTGCACACCCGGGAGTGCAAGAACTTGCAAACAAAGAAATAAAAGAAATAAAGATTAAAGAGAGAGTGCGCTCACTTTATGTGTTTTGTTTTTGGTGTCATCAGCTCAATGATAACGCCTGAGCGTTGTCCATTCCGATCTACGCTTTCTTACGGTTTCTCTGTCACAAACACCACCGTCAAGAGAGCCGGATGTCCCCACCGTCACAGAGACCGGGGGAGTACCGTCACAGAGACCGGAGGAACCACCGTCATAGGTGACGGACAAAGAAATAAAGAAAATAAAGAGTAAAGAGAGTGTAGCGGGCACACGCAGTTCCGTCGAACTTTAACAATCAGGTATTGACGTAGTCTGAATTTTGACTTTTTGTATTTTTGATTGACAGAATCGTTGAGTGATATTATAATAAAGCAAGGATTGTTTGTCCTAATTCAAAAGAGAGAATAAGAAAATGAAGAATGAACTTGAATACTTAAAAGTCATAAAGCGCAAAAAAAAAGGCTGATAAGATCGCAATTGCGCATTCATATAGAAACCCTTACTATAAAACTGCAGCAATATTTGCCGCGGCGTCTGTTATGACAGCGTCTTTCAGCTTATCAATAATGGCTTATGCTGATCAGACGGGCAATAATCCGTCTGGAGTGGTGATCTATTCCGAGCCTTCCAAAGAGATCAGCGGTGATTTTGAGTGTATCGTTGACAATAATCGTGGAATGGCTTCTATTGTGAAGTATAACGGCAAAGGCTCTGAAGTCTGGATACCCGAAAAGATCAACGGTCTTCCCGTAAAGCTTATAGGTGATCATGCGTTCAGCGGATGCAGTACCATCGTCAAAGTTCACATGCCAATACGGTTGAAACAATATACAGCTTTATTTTCTCAAACTGTGCAAATCTGGAAACAGTAGAGATGTCAAAATCTTTGAAAAGCATGGGTCAATATATATTCCATTCCTGTCCCAAACTGAAAAAGATATCTCTTCCCGATTCTCTTACTTCTCTTGAGCATTGGACTTTTCAGTCTTGTTCGAATCTTGAGGAAGTATATTTTCCAAGCTCTATAACAGATATAAAAGACGATGAGTTTATGTTTTGCGGAAAAGTGACCATAAAGGGATACAGCGGTTCTGCGGCAGAGCAATTTGCAAAGGAAAAGGGATTCCCCTTTGTCGATGTTTCTGCTTCGGAAGTGGTTGTCAAGGTCAGTGATATATGCGGAGATATCGACGCAGACAATGCGATAACATCAAATGACGCGCTGAAAATACTTCGTGTAAGTATTGGTGTTGATAAACTTATCGACGCTCAGACTAAGTTGGCCGACATAGACAGCGACGGAAACATTACATCAGGCGATGCACTTGCCGTGCTTCGCCACAGTGTAGGTATAGGCAGTAACGTAAAAATCGGAAAAAAGATAAACTCCTGAAAGATGTTCCGTTGAATAGTCAGAATGGGAACGATGAGAATTGTAAATTTTGAATTTTTGCATTTTTGGTTGACATAAACCATGAGTAATATTATAATAAAGTAAGGGCTGTTTGCCCAAATTTATAAAATGGAGAATAGAGAAATGCAAAAAGAAATATTGCTTACTGCCTCGGGTTTGAAAGCCCTGGAGGATGAACTTGAATACTTGAAGGTCGTAAAGCGCAAAGAGATGGCGGAAAAAATCGCACTTGCGCGTTCATACGGAGACCTTTCGGAGAACAGTGAGTACGATGACGCAAAAAACGAACAGGCACAGATGGAAGCCAGAATTGCCGACATTGAGGTAACGCTCAAATGTGCAAAAGTAATAGACGAGAGTGAAGTGTCTAACGACAGTGTTCATATTGGTTCTATTGTAACAGCGTTTAACAGTCTGCTTGATGAGGACGTAACATACAATATTGTCAGTGCGAGCGAAGCCGAGCCGGAGAATAACAAAATTTCAGACGAATCTCCTGTGGGCAAGTCACTCTTGGGCAAAAAAGCCGGAGACAAGTTTAATGTTGATCTTCCCAACGGCAATCAATTTGTTCTTATTGTTAAGGATATTGTTAAATAATAGTTTTTATGAGTTTGGAGTGTTGAGAGTTGAGAGTGAAGTTAGCTTTAAACTTAAAGTTAAAAGTGAAATTTATGACAATATCCGGCTTCCGGCAGTATGATTCCACTTTTCAAAATATACCACAACTCAACACTTGAATTTTAACTTTTCACACTCACAAGAAAGGTGAATCACTTAATGAGCGAAAAGAATCAGACCATTGGCGAGGAGCTTTTGCAGGTCAGAAGAGACAAGCTGGAAGCTCTTCAGAATAGCGGAAATGACCCGTTTGAAATAACGATTTATGACAGAACAGACTGCGCAAAGGGTATAGTCGAGTCTTTTAAGGACGATGAAGAGAAAAACGTGTCTGTTGCCGGGCGTATTATGAGTAAGCGCGGCAAGGGCAAAGTTATGTTTATGGATATCCACGACCGCAGTGGTAAAATTCAGATATTTGCAAAATTTGACGATCTTGGTGAAGATGTATATTCCGCACTCAAAAAATGGGATATTGGAGACATTGTCGGAATTAAAGGTTTTGTATTCAAAACTAAAATGGGCGAGGTGTCTGTTCACGCAACGAGCGTAGAGCTGCTTTCGAAATCTCTTCTGCCGCTGCCTGATAAGTTCCACGGTCTTAAGGACACCGACCTGCGCTATCGTCAGCGTTATGTTGACATGATAATGAACCCGGAAGTAAAGGACGTTTTCATCAAGCGCAGCAAAATCATAAAGACTATTCGCGAGGAACTTGACAGTCAGGGATATATAGAAGTTGAGACGCCTATTCTCAACACTATTCCCGGCGGTGCTGCTGCAAGACCGTTTATCACTCATCACAACACGCTTGATATTGATCTTTATCTGCGTATTGCACCGGAGCTTTACCTGAAGCGTCTTATTGTTGGCGGTATGGAGAAGGTATACGAGATAGGACGTCTTTTCCGAAACGAGGGTATGGACATAAAGCACAATCCGGAATTTACAACCATTGAGCTTTACGAGGCATACACCGATTACAACGGCATGATGGACCTCACCGAAAAACTTATCAACAAAGCATGCCTTGCTGTAAACGGCACAGATCAGATTGAATATCAGGGTGAGCAGATTAACTTGTCGCTGCCGTTTAAGAGAGTTTCAATGATCGAAGCTGTAAAGGAATTTACAGGCATTGATTTCGGTGAGTTTATCGGCGACACAGAAAAGGCAAAAGAGTACGCCGCAGAACTTGGTCTTGAAGTAAAAGCTACAGATACATGGGGCAATATTCTCAACAGTGCATTTGAAGAAAAGGTTGAGGAGAACCTTGTTCAGCCGACATTTATTTATGACTACCCTGTTGAGGTATCTCCGCTTACAAAGCGCAAGAAGGGCGTGCCCGAAATAGTGGAGCGTTTTGAACTTTTCGCAACAAGAAGAGAGCTTGCTAACGCATATTCCGAGCTTAACGACCCGATAGATCAGCGCAAGCGTTTCGAGTATCAGCTCATGCTCCGAGAGAGCGGCGACGATGAAGCACAAATGCTTGACGAGGATTTCCTTACGTCGCTTGAATATGGCATGGCACCCACAGGCGGCATGGGTATGGGCATTGACAGACTTGTTATGCTTTTGACGGACAGCGCGTCTATTCGTGATGTTTTGATATTCCCGACGATGAAGCCTTTGGATAAATAATCGGCTTGTAATGCGGCTTTCGGTCAGTTTATGCAGGAACTTACGACATATTTACGACATTTTTTGACAAAACGAAAGTTTTGTTTTATAATAGCGGCAGTAGGGATGGTGCAGCCCGAATTTACGCCTGTGGAGTTAGTAGGTTACGA
>CADCOF010000188.1 GCA_902802975.1 uncultured Ruminococcus sp.
ACTTGCGGCACCGCAGATCGCGCCGCAGGAGCAGTCATATAATTCGTCGATGCCGCCGTACACGGTTCACCCGTTCAAGCCGGCAGAGGGAGGACTTGCAGCACCGCAGATCGCGCCGCAGGAGCAGTCATATAATTCGTCGATGCCGCCGTACACGGTTCACCCGTTCAAACCGGCAGACGGAGGACTTGCAGCACCGCAGATTGCGCCGCAGGAGCAGTCATTCAATATGTCTGAAACAGCAGGTTCATCAACACCGCCGTCTGCAGCAGGCAAGGAGTCAAAGGCGCGTCCCTCCAATACTTTGTCTATAGTTCCGCCAAAACCGGACAGCGATTATAATTTGGATACGTTTTTGGGACAAGATACTTCTCCAAAGACCGATGTGCCGAAAAAAGAACAGCCGTTGCCGACACCTGAACCTAAAGAAGATACACCGAAGCAGGAGTCAGCTGCAAAGTCTGCTGACGAGCAGAAGTCCAAGCGCAGAGGTTCTTTTACATTGCGAACGGCAGACAGTGGATCAAGCAAAAAGTCTCCTATAACTCAGAGACTTGGCGAATATAGAATTTCACTCTTTGAAGAACTGGGCGGAGCACCGTCAAGACCGAGCCGCGGTTCTGTAAGGAGCAAAAAGGAAAGCGCAGAAACAGACGACAAGTCGCAGCAAAGCGACAATAACACGGGAGGTAATGGAATGCAGTTTAGCGGAAGAAAAGAACCGGAACGAAAGATGAGTTTTTCGGAGAAATTTCTTAACAGAAACGGTAAAAAAGCAGCAGAGAAAATTAGTGGAGCAAGCGGCGAGATCGTTCAGAACGGAACGCCCGCACAGAGAAAATTTGTTGACGCGTCTGAGTATGACGAGTGGGTATGCCCGGGCTGCGGTTCAACAAATCAGGAATATGTAGGAATATGCGCATGCGGAGAGAGAAAACCCAGAAATACTTGGTAATGGTATTATTCGCAAAGCGTTGTTAAATGAAAAGCAAAAAAGGGAACGCAGAGCATTTATAATTCTGCGTTCCCTTTACAAATTTTATAAACCGGAGTTAAATATGACCAAATGGAAACAACTAAAAAATATATATAAAGGAATGATATTGATAATTATATCGGCAACATGTTTCGCTTTTATGAATATGTTTGTCCACTTATCGGGAGATTTGCCGGTATTTCAAAAGAGCTTTTTCAGAAATTTTGTTGCGCTTTTGTTGGCAGCGGCAACATTGGCAAAAGAAAAAATACCAATAAAAGCAGAAAAAAATGCGGTAATACCGCTGCTATTGCGCTCATTGCTTGGAACTATCGGTATACTTTGCAATTTTTACGCGCTAGATCGCCTTGATTTGGCTGACGCGTCTATATTAAATAAAATGTCGCCATTTTTCGTTATTATATTCAGTATAATAATATTAAAAGAAAAGATAAAAATACCGCAGCTTCTCTGCGTGATGGGGGCATTGATAGGGGCAATGTTTGTGGTTAAGCCAAGCTTCTCGAACACCGCAGCATTCCCGGCATTTATCGCGCTTGCCGGAGGAATGTGCGCAGGCTTTGCGTACACGATGGTGCGCCTGTTGGGAATGCGCGGAGTTAAGGGACCGCTTATAGTAGCGGCATTTTCGGGATTTTCGTGTTTAGTTACTCTTCCGCTGATGATAATATATTTCAAGCCAATGACAGCAAGTCAGCTGCTTATTTTGGTTGGAGCGGGCGTTTCCGCGGCAGGCGGTCAGTTTACGATAACAGCAGCATATACATACGCCCCGGCAAGGGAAATATCGGTTTACGATTACACCCAAATAATCACAGCAGCAGCCTTAGGTTTCATTATATTTGGTCAGATACCTGATTTATTGAGCTGGATAGGATATGCGGTAATTGTTTCTATGGCGGTGCTTATGTTTATATATAACAAACGTGCTGCACACACTGATTAGTAGTCCTTGAGATTCCGGATATATGAAAAAGTTTTTTCTTCGCCCTCTTCACTCAGCATTTTCAAGAGTTTTTCCAGTAGATCGGAAGTTTCCTTGTGTATCATTCTTGTATGTTTTGATTTCATGAAATATTTTAGCGGTTCTGTGTTGTTGTATTTTTCACCAAGATATATTTTACTTGCCGCAACACGGTCACAAAACATTTCTTTTACATAGCGAACAGGCATTTTTACACCTTCGAGACGTTTTGATGCAGGGTTGTAATCCGTCCAGTATTCAAAGTGATGTTTATTTCTGCCTTTATGGTGCATCCACGCCAGGGAGTAGCCGTATGCTTCTCTTTCCGCCTCGTTTGGGCTGCGTGTACCCTGATAATATTTTGCGCCCGGAATAAACTCTGTTGGCGAAAACTTAGATAGATCGTGAAACAGACCCTGCCACAAAATACCGGCTTTTGCGCAGTGCTTTATTACGCAGTGACGATGCTGGCAGACTGTTTTAAAATGCCCCAAAGCATTGCTCATGATGTTACACCTCATTAACAGCAAATATCACTACTATTATATATCAATTTAACTAAAAAATCAAGGTGCCCATGCGGGCACACGCAGTACGCGCCCTTGGTTTCATATAAGCGACAGTTTGTGCCCGCGCCCAAGCTGCAAACGCGGCAGCATGCCGCCGGCAAACTTATGCTTGACTATTTCTATGTTTCGGGGTATTATTATATTGTGTGCTTTTTGCAGGGGCTATTATGTTTTTGTTTATTTGATATGGTTATACTTATTTAACCTAACGGGCAAGAAGTCCCACGCTTCTATAGGCAGCGGGAGTATGTTACTGTATGGTGAAAAAGGAGTGCGAAAATGTCATCAAAAAATGTAGATAAAGCAATGAAGTGGCTGGAAGGGTTTACCCAAGCTGCTCCAAGTACTCAGACTATGTCGAGTTTTGCAAGCTTTTCGGAAGGGTGCTTTGCAAACTACTACGATAATAGAACGATTGTTACAGATAGTTTGAATGTGTATATGAGTGGGTTGACCTCTACAGTTGGTTTGTATTTGATGGAGATAAGAAAAAAAGAACTAAATGACCATATTTTTGATTCCGGATTTTTTTCGGAAGACGCCTTTACATATAATAATAAATGTTCCAATAAAGATAACAGCAATAAATATTTGATTCAATGAGGTGATTGTACATGGAAATAAAGATTGGCAGAAATGATCCATGTTGGTGCGGCAGCGGCAAAAAATATAAAAAGTGTCACTGTGATTTTGACGAAATAATTGAAGAACACGCAGTTTTGGGGGAGATTGTTCCCCCTCGCTCGTTAATAAAAAACAAAGCCCAGATACAAGGCATAAAGGACAGCGGCGTTATTAATACCGCTGTACTCGATTACGTGGCGGAAAATATCCGTGAGGGCTGCACTACCGAGGACATAGACAAGTGGGTGTACACCAAAACGGTAGAACTCGGCGGTGTTCCTGCGCCGCTCAATTACGATGGATATCCCAAAAGCGTATGCACTTCAATTGACGAGGTTGTTTGTCATGGTATTCCATCGAAAGACAGAATATTAAAGAGCGGCGATATTATAAATGTTGATCTTTCAACGAATTACAAAGGCTACTATTCCGACGCGTCGAGAATGTTCTGTATAGGCGATGTGAGCGAAGAAAAGCGCAAACTCGTGTCGGTCGTTGAAAAATCTGTTAAACTGGGGCTTGCCGAAGTAAAACCGTGGGGTCATTTGGGCGACATAGCGCAGGTGATAAAAGACCTGGCGCACGAAAACGGCTATACTGTTGTAAGAGAGATTGGCGGGCACGGTATCGGGCTTGAATTCCATGAAGACCCGTGGGTAAGTTATCTGACTGACAGAGGAACAGACATGCTTTTGGCACCGGGGCTATGTTTTACAATTGAGCCTATGATAAATATGGGTACATATCGAACCGTGATAGACAAAGACGACGGGTGGACAGTGCGGACAGCCGACGGAAAACCCTCTGCGCAGCGCGAGATACAAGTAATTGTAACCGAAACAGGCTGTGACGTAATATCCCACTAAACCTGGCGGCGTGCCGCCGCTCCCAATACGCGCATATAGTTTACAGGTAACGCAAGATCAAACCCGCGCCCTACATTATGTCAGGCGCGGGTTTTACATTTACAATAATTATAAAACGCGGCGAAGACTTCCCCTAAGAATACAGCCCGCCGGAATTGGGAGCGGCGGCACGCCGC
>CADCOF010000189.1 GCA_902802975.1 uncultured Ruminococcus sp.
CTTTTGGGTGAAAGCTCGATTTTTCTTTTTTCAGTATTTTTCCGGTGTTTGGTGTCTTAACGACATTAGAGTGAATAATTCAGGATTGATATTGTTGCCTAATTTTTTTCAGCAGAATAATAGGTGGTTTTTCATAAATAATAAAGATTTTTCATGTGATTTCCCTGAAATTTTATCGAAAATCCTTGACAAATGATCTGCCGTATTGTATAATAAACTCGATGTAGAGTATCGATACCGTTCAGCAGTGCAGATAACGGCTACTTCTAGGCTTTTTGTTGGTTCGAATCCGACTTTTGAACCTTCGGGTTCAAAAGAATCCGTTGTCGATATTTCTCTGAGCGTTGTCATATTATCAGGTTAGCTGCACACAGCAGTGCAGGCAGCGGTTACTTCGATCCAAATCGATGTCGGCGGTTCGATTCCGCCCGGTGGAAGTTTCGGCTTTCGCCGTAGTTCAGTTGGCAGAACGCGATTTTATAGTCCGCTGTCGACTATTCTCTGTGTGTGACTATTATAAGTGAAATGGGCATGGTTATGTCCATTTTTTTGTACAAATAATTATTCGGGAGGGGCATATGTCAAAGTTTAATCAAAGAAACAGCAACAAAACCGAAAATCGTTCGGGCTATGAAGCATATATAATGGACGACCGCGATCATCTTGTTACAGCGGTTCTAACAACTATGTTTGGCGAACCAATGTATTATGGTTCTACTGATTCCGAAATAGTAGAACTTGCTGTGAAGTTTGCAAAAACCGACCCGGATTTTTTGGCGAGGCTGACTGTCTATGCCCGCCGCGAGATGAATATGCGCTCGGTCAGCCACGTTCTGGCAAGCGTGATTGCCCGTGAGGCAGCCGAATATACAAGAGTTGTTCTCAGAAATATAATTATTCGTCCCGATGATATTACGGAAATTATGTCGTGTTATCTTGCAATGTATGGAAAGCCATTTCCAAATGCTATGAAAAGGGAAATCGCTTCTGTTATACAAAAATTTAACGAGTACGATCTCGCAAAGTATAACGGTGGAAAGAAGTCTCTCAAACTGAGAGATGTTTTGCGCATAACACATCCTGTTCCTAAAGACGCTGAAACGGAAGTGATGTTCAAAAAGTTGCTTGAGGGTACGCTTGAAGTTCCTTATACATGGGAAACGGAGCTGTCTGCCAAGGGCAACAAAAAGGAAGTCTGGAATGAGCTTATTGTATCGGGCAAAGTTGGCTATATGGCGTTGCTGCGCAACTTGAGAAATATAGTAAAATGTGAAGCAAATGTTGACGATGTACTCAGAATTATCTCAGATCCGGAGCGCGTTAAAAAAAGCCGACAGCTTCCGTTTCGTTTTTACAGTGCTTATCGCACGCTTTATGCAAACGGGTTAATGACGGATGAAATAAAAAATGCGCTTGAAAATGCATTGGAAAGCTCTATAGACAATATGGAGAAGATCCCCGGAAGAACGCTTATTGCAATAGACGTTTCGGGTTCTATGGATTACTATGTATCGGGAAACAGCGGTGTCACGTGCAGAGATATTGCGTCGCTTCTGGGCGCAATGGCGAGCAGAATATGCGAGGACTCAGTAATATGCCGCTTTGACTATTCAAATGCAAAGTGGGGAACTTTTGGTGAAAAAGGTTACTGTATTGAACAATACGGTAAGTATGATTCCATCATTGATATTGCCGACCGCAGTTTTAATGGCGGCGGTACAGACCTTTCTCTGCCAATGAAATATGCGCTTGAAGAAGACCCCACTCGCAAAAGGCACCCGTTTGACAGAATAATCTATTTCAGTGACAATGAGTGCAACAATTGTTTCAACGGACAAAATAAGCCGGTTCAAGGTATGGCTGATAAATATCGTAAGCAATATAACAAAAATTTCTGGGTTCACGCAGTTGATCTTCGCGGCTATGGCACACAGCAGTTTATCGGCAAGCGGTTTAATCTTATTGCCGGATGGAGTGAGTCTGTGCTGCCGTTTATTATGCTTGCCGAGAGAGGTATCTCTACTCTTTCAGACGCTATTGCGAAATATGATATATAAAGTGTCGAAAGGGATTACGAGTATTATGAAAGATATATTGATCGGAACATGGGCGTGGGGCACAGGAGCTAACGGTTCATCTATTGTGTTTGGGAAAAAGCAGGATCCCGAAATTCTTAAGCAGTCGTTTGAAGAGGCGGTAAAACTTGGTTTCTTAAACTGGGATACCGCAGCCGTGTACGGTATGGGGACGTGTGAAACATTCTTAGGTTCACTTATTGCAGGTCATGACGAAATATTTATTTCTACGAAATATATGCCGGATAAAAAATACAAGAGCGGAGCATTGGAAAAATCCTTCAATGAAAGCATGGAACGTCTTGGACGAAAAAGTGCCGATCTGTTCTGGATACATGTTCCTAATGATCTCGAATTAAATTTGAGGGAAGCGATACCTTTGATAAAGGATCAGCGAATAAAATCTATCGGAATTTCGAATGTGTCGCTTGATCATATCCGAGCAGCTGAATCACAGCTTGGACAAGAAGGAATAAAGCTTGGTGCTGTTCAGAATCATTTCAGTCTTTTGCGCAACGACCAACAGCCAATAATTGACTACTGCAAGAAGAAAGGTATACGCTATTATGCGTATATGGTTTTGGAGCAAGGCGCATTATCGGGGAAGTATAGCGCAAAAAATCATTTTCCGACGTTCTCAATGAGAAATTTTGCTTTTCCAAAAGATAAGTTTAAAAAGATAGAAGGTCTTCTTTCTGTAATGAAGGAAATTGCAGCTAAATACAGCATTGATCCCTCGCAGATTCCTATTCTTTGGGTCATCAGCAAAGGTGCAGTTCCGATCGTCGGTATCACAAAACCTTCACACGCGTCAACGCTTGCCAAGGCTATGAAGGTAACTCTTAGCAAACAGGATATTTCACGTATTGAAACAGAAGCTGCAAATACAGGCATAAGACAGCAGGGAATATGGGAACCTCAATAAATAATTATTTAGTTTTTGTTGTGTATAGTCATCAAACGTATGTTTGGTGACTTTTCCTTTGTAAAATAAGCGTGAATTTGTTGTTTTTAACATTGAAAAAAAGGAAGTTCTATGATATAATATACAAAACATACGTGTTATAAAAGTTCTGCTTTATGTTTTTAGTAAGGGGCTAATATACGTCTCAGTTGCGGTTATATTTGTTTATGTGGTTATATTAAAAACGATCATTCAAATTAATTGGGTGATCGGCTTTTTACAGTGTCTGTTTGGAGGAAATATAAAATGAAAGGTGTTTGCAAATATGTCGTGTACATTTTTGCTTTTGTAATGCTGATGCTTTTTGCCGCTTGCGGCGCAAC
Source organism: uncultured Ruminococcus sp. (assembly GCA_902802975.1). Classification (GTDB taxonomy): domain Bacteria; phylum Bacillota; class Clostridia; order Oscillospirales; family Acutalibacteraceae; genus RUG592. Next base: position 3,363 of record CADCOF010000189.1, read on the forward strand.
GGAGTATTCAGTTAAAGATTTTGCCGATGTTACCGTTGTGGGCTATACAGAACATGGTACTTTGTCTATAAAAGTTAAGGAAGAAGCGATCAACCGTATATATGCAGACGGTCGTAAAGATAAAACGGCTGCATTAAGATTTGCCGATACTTTTCGTTTTTCATATGAGGGACAAAACGAAGAGGATTCATTTTTTTCAAACGGTGATGTCGTAACAATAAATGTATCTTATGATGAAAGCATGGCAAGAGCACTTGGTATATCGTTTACGGATTCATCGTTTGATTATACTATTGACGGTCTTGAGGATAAGCTAGAAACAAGTCCGTTTGAGGGCTTGAGCGTAAAATTCGGCGGTGTTGCACCTTACGGAACGGTACAAATCGACAAATCAAATTGCATTCAATATGTTATTGACAACGTAACTTTTATTTGTGATAATCATGATCTTTCAAATGGAGATAAAGTTATAGTTAAAGCAGAATATAATGCTGAGATAGCCGAACGAAACGGATATGTGTTTACGGAAGATGTAAAAAAATTTACTGTGGTGGGTCTTTCAAAATATGTCAACTCAATGTTTGGCGTATCTTATGATCAGACAACTGCAAAAATGAGATATATGGCGGAGCAATTCGTGGGTGCTACAGAAACATCGTACAAAACATTTAATTGGTTTTTCGGAGAAGATGCCTCGGATTTGGATTCCGATGGATATATAGATACACCTGATTCCGATGAAGAAGAAAGTTCTGTTGTTGAAAGCGATAGTATGGATAGTTACGACGAATTTGATGAAAATACTTCATCTGAAGAATTAAATTCAGCGGATGATTCATCAAATAAGAAGGGAAAGCGAAAAACAGACATACAAAAGTTGAAAGATGATTTTGTGTTGTCTGATTTTAAGGCGAAGTTCCTTTATGAGCCGGTAGAATGCTATTATTCACTAAATCCTCTTCAGTACAGTGATAATATGTTCTGTTCTGTATATAAGGTCACAGGCAAATTTGTTTGTCAGGAAACGTCCGGTTCCGGCTATATTAAGCCCGGTGATACGGTTGTAGGTCAGATATATCTTACAGCAACCTTGACCGGAGGCAGTGTGGATATCAAAAACAATCTGTTTTATGATGATAATGTTTTGACTAATTCTCATTCATATTCAATAAGATCGTTCCCTAAGTATGAGGACATGACCGCAGAAGTGTTTAAGAGTACGTCTTATGTTGTTGAACATCTTGATTATGTTGAAGATCAGAATGCATATGATAAATTTGTGAGAGTTCTTCAGAGAAAAGGTAATTATTCAAAACCTGAGGTTTCTCATATTGATGTACCATCAGAACCGGAGTCAAAGGATGAGTCAAAAAATAATACCGATACCGATTCTCTGACCGATACTGATGAAACACAATCGGTCGAAGAAAATGATGATGTGTTATATTATGACGACGAAGATGATGAGTATGATGAAGGCTATTACAATGATGAAGAGGTATACGAATACAGTGTGGAAGATGATTCTTGATCATTAAAACAAATATCAAGAAAAATGTTGCACAAAATCTACAAAAATGTTTGAATTATTATGAATTGTGTGATATAATCATAGTATACTTGAAATCTGAAAATTTATTAACTCGATAGGATGTGTGTTAGAAAAATGATAAACGGTACTTGTTTAAAAAACGCGATTATTTCGGGAGCAAACAATATCAGCAAAAATAGATCGGCTATTGACGACCTTAATATTTTTCCTGTACCCGATGGTGATACAGGAACGAATATGTCTATGACAATCAATTCTGCTGCGTCTATTCTTAAAGAGATGGAAGATGATACCGATGTCGGAATCGTTGCAAGCAAGGCAGCTTCAGCAATGCTTAGAGGCGCAAGAGGTAACTCCGGCGTTATTCTGTCACTTATTTTCCGTGGATTTGCTCAGGGACTCAAGGAAAAGAATTCTGTTGACGGCAGCTGCATTGTGTCCGCTTTGGGCAATGGTGTTGAGGCCGCATACAATGCAGTCATGAAGCCAACCGAGGGTACTATTCTCACAGTGGCGAGAATGGGTTATGAGGCTGGTTTGGAGCTTTGCGAAAACGAAAAGGATCCCGTTGCTGTTTGGGAGGCTATTGTAAAGGCTTCCGAAAAGGCTTTGGAGCTTACACCTGAATTGCTTCCCGTTTTGAAAAAAGCAAATGTTGTAGATGCAGGCGGAAAGGGTCTTCTCACTATCTTTGAGGGTATGCTGTCTGTATTCAGAGATGGTACAGTTATTGAGTTTACAGAAAGCGGCGGTGATAGCAAAAAAGAGGAAGTTGATTATTTCGCCAATGCAGCCGCTCAGTTTGATGACGATATTACATTCACATACTGCACCGAGTTTATTGTCGGCAAAGATCCTGATATCCATACGGACACACAGGAGCTTCGTGATTATCTGAGATCAATCGGTGACTGTGTTGTCGTTGTTGACGATGAAGAGATCATTAAGGTTCATGTTCATACTGAAAATCCCGGAAATGCAATTCAGGGTGGTCTTGAATTTGGTCAGCTTTTGAAAGTGAAAGTTGAAAATATGAAGGAACAGCATAGAAAAGCGAGCGAAGCTGCAGAGCTGGCAAAGGCTCGCCTTGCCGAAAAGATTGAGAAAGAGCAGGAGCTTGCAGTGAAAGAGCCTGTTGAGGATATCGGTTTTGTTGCTGTTGCAGCGGGCGATGGACTTGTTGAACTATTCAAGGATTGCGGCTGCAGCCATGTTGTATCGGGCGGTCAGTCAATGAACCCCAGTACACAGGATATCGTGTCCGCAATAATGGCTACTCCGGCAAAGAAGGTCGTAGTATTCCCGAATAATAAGAATATAATTATGGCTGCCGAGCAGGCTATTCCGCTTGTTACTGACAGAGAAGTAATTGTCATTCCCACAAGAACGATTCCTCAGGGTATTTCTGCGTTGCTGTCATATGACGCTGATCTCGAAGTTGACTCTGCGATCGAAATGATGAGCGAATCGTTTAAGGATGTTCAGACGGGTCTTGTTACTTTTGCCGCAAGAAATTCCGAGTTTGGAATGCATAAGATTAAAGAGAATGACATAATCGGCTTGGAAAACGGCAAGCTCACAGTCAATGAAAAGGATATCGTTAAGGCTGCAGTAAAGGTTACCAAGTCTTTGATTTCAAAAGATTCTTCCTTTATTACTGTTATCAGCGGCGAAGGCGTAACGGAAGAACAGTCAGATAAGTTGATCAAAATTCTTGAATCGAAATATGGCAAGGATATGGATATCACTTACGTTGAAGGCGGTCAGCCTGTGTACTACTTCATTATTTCGGTAGAATAAAATGGGCTCACTTTACGAGATTCCAATTGATAAGATTACAGGCGTTGGTGAAAAGCGTGCCCGGCTTTACGGAAAGCTGGGCATTGCTTCTGTTGGTGACCTTATTCGGTTTTATCCGCGTACATATGAAGATTGGAGCGTTATCAAATCTATATCGGAAACAACTTCTGACGAAGTGTGCTGCGTGAAAGCCTGCGTTGATATTGCGCCTGCCTCAAGAACTGTTTCCGGTGGAAGATGGCTTGCGTCTACAAGAATCAGCGATGATACCGGATTTGTTAAATTGACTTTTTTTAACAATCCATATATTTCACGCATGCTTTACAGAGGACGAGAGTATTTGTTTTATGGAAAGATAATAGACGGGATAAATGGGAGAGAGATGGTAAATCCACAATTCGCTGAATCCTCTAAATCTCCTATTATTCGTCCGATATATAGTCAAGTTGCCGGACTTCCTTCAAAAAGCATTGAAACCACTATGCGTTACGGGTTAAACATGCTTCCGGAAGTGATACGTGATACGATACCAAACGATATAATAGAACAATATAATTTGATGGATCTGAAAACGGCTCTATGTAGAATACATTTTCCGCTTTCTCAAAACGATATTGAAAGATCACGCAGAAGATTAATCTTTGAAGAACTTCTGGTTTTAGTCTTAGGCTTGAGTACTATCAAAAATATGCCTGATAAACTAACGTCTGTTAAGATAACAAAAGATTATACTAATGAGTTTTTGACTTTTCTTCCGTTTAAACTCACCGATGCACAGTCAAAATCAATATCCGACTGTATTGCAGATATGCAAAAAAACAATGTGGCAATGAACCGCCTCGTACAGGGCGACGTTGGTTCCGGAAAAACGATGGTTGCTGCCGCAGTCGCCTACACTTGTATAAAGAATGGTTTTCAAGCTGCAATAATGGCACCTACTGAAATACTGGCACGACAGCATTTTGAGAGTTTAAATAACCTGTTGAGCCCTTCAGGTATAAATGTAGGTCTTTTGACCGGGTCGGTGACTGCGAAAAAAAAGACTGATATTCTCGAAAAATTGGAATGCGGGCTTATTGATCTTTTGATAGGAACTCATTCCTTGATATCTGATAACGTTGTTTTTAAAAATCTGGGACTTGTGGTTACTGATGAACAGCATAGATTCGGAGTTCGTCAGCGTTCAACGCTGTTGGCTAAAGGGGCAAATCCTCATTTGCTTGTTATGTCTGCTACACCTATTCCGAGGACACTTGCGTTGATGATCTACGGTGATCTTGATATTTCGATTATTGATGAACTCCCTCCAGGAAGACAGATTATAGATACTCTTTTAATTGACGGTTCGATCAGAGAACGTGCATATAATTTTTTGAAAAAAAATATTGATGAGGGTCGGCAGTGTTACATTGTGTGTCCCGCTGTTGACAACACGGATTCAGGTTTAAAGGGCGTTGAGGAATACGCAGAAGAAATTCGTCAAAAGACTTTTGCTGATTATCGTGTAGGCGTTCTTCACGGAAAAATGAAAACAGCAGATAAGGACGCAGTGATGACCGAGTTTATAAACGGTAACATTGATATTTTGGTGTCAACCACCGTAGTTGAGGTCGGCGTTGATGTTCCGAATGCTACAATAATGATGATTGAAAATGCGGAACGTTTCGGACTTTCGCAGCTTCATCAATTGAGAGGCAGAGTTGGACGAGGGGAAAATAAATCATATTGTATACTGGTATCCGAGGCGAAAAATCCGGATGCTGTGCGGCGTCTTAAGGCATTGTGCGAAACAAACGATGGCTTTAAGATAGCAGACGAGGATTTGAAACTTCGCGGTCCCGGAGATTTTTTCGGTTCACGTCAGCATGGTTTGCCGGAGCTAAAAATTGCTGATCTTGCAGAAAATGTTGATATACTGCATGATGCTCAGGCTGCCGCAAAAGCATTGCGTGAACGATATATTAATGTGAACGATAATGAACTAAGAGGGTTAAGAGCCGAGGTGCGTATGCTGTTTCACAGCGTGGGAACTCAGTTGAATTAATGGGGAGGATTTTGTGAAACTAAAAAAAGCTATAGCAGCTGTGCTTTCAGTTGTGGTATTAATTTGTTGTATTTCGCTGCCCGCCGAGGCGGCTGTATTTGTAACTAATTTCGATATTCAATGCAAAGCGGCATATTTAGTCAATCTTGATACAGATAATGTTGTGTTTGAAAAAAATGCCGATGAAAAAATGTATCCTGCGTCATTGACAAAAATAATGACGTATATTGTTACTGTGGAGAATGTTGAAAATATTAAGAATACAAAAGTTATAATTGATCAAGAAATATTGAATCTCCTTTTGGGCACCGATTCGTCCATGTCAGGACTTGAATATTTTGTTGGTGAAACGGTAACGGTATATGATCTCCTCAACAGTTTAATGATAAAATCGGGAAATGACGCAGCACTTTTGCTTGCGGATCATGTAGGTGGAGGTTCTATACAGAAATTTGTAGACATGATGAATGAAAAGGCTCAACAGCTTGGTTGCAGCGGTACTCATTTCGTTAACCCTCACGGACTTCATGATCCGGATCATTATTCCACGGCGCATGACATATATAAAATTATGAGATATGCTCAGACACTGTCCGATTTCAATGAGATAACCTCAACGGTAACTGCTTATCTCTCAGTAGACAAGGATAAAAACTACCCGCTTAACACTACAAACAAATTAATTGACAGTGTTAATGGCGGCGATTATTTCTATGAGTTCGCAAAGAACGGTAAAACTGGTACTACAGATGAGGCCGGATATTGCTTGGCTACGACAGCTTCAAATGGCGGTTATACATATATGTGTGTGTGCTTAGGCGCGCCTGCGGTAAATGCAAGTGGGGAAGAGGTTGAAAAAAACGGAGCCATGATCGATTCAAAAGCCTTATATGAATGGGCATTTGAAAATCTTGAGCTGAAAACGGTCGTTGACGAGAAAAAACCTGTGTGCGAAGTTCCCATAGAGCTTGCATGGGATCAGGATACGGTTCAGCTTGTACCGCAAGGAAGTTTTTCTACAATCCTTCCCAAAGATGTCGAAAGCTCAAGTATTGATATAACGACAAGTATACCCGACTCTTTGACAGCTCCGGTTATTGAAGGGAACGTTATCGGCACTGCGATTGTAAGCTATGCAAATCAGGAACTGTGTACGGTTGACCTTATTGCTGCAGAGACGGTAGAAAGAAGCCGGATGCTGTATTTTATGGAATCTGCAAAAAAGGTTCTGCAATCACGCTGGATGATACTCGCTGTAAGTATTGTTGTTATTCTTTTTGTCATTTATTTTATTGTGACGCAGATGTATAACAGCAAAAAGAAACGCAACGCAAATATTAAGGCAAAAAAGAAACGAAGATCAAAAAAAGATCATTCATCCAAATAAAAACAGGTTGGGGATTCGGCTATTTAAGAACAGATAAAGTTTTCGCTAGGACTTTTTTAACCTAACGGGCAAGAAGTCCCCCGCCTCTATAGGCGGCGGGATGAATTGCCCTTCAGCCGTAGGCTGAAAAATCATTTGAC
>CADCOF010000190.1 GCA_902802975.1 uncultured Ruminococcus sp.
GCAAGCTCCGTCCGGCTGTTTCATTAACAATAGCTTTCGCCGCATAATTAATTTTTCTTTCGCCCGACAATTACGGGCACACATTAGCCTGCTGCGTTGAGCTTCTTAACAAGTGCGGACTTCTTTCTTGCTGCATTGTTCTTGTGTATAAGACCCTTTGCTGCAGCCTGGTCGATTTTCTTGATAGCAACCCTAACTGCCTCAGACTTTTCTGCTGCATTGCCTTCAACTGCTACGTTTGCCTTTTTGATGGCTGTCTTTAATGCGGACTTTGTAGCTTTGTTTCTCGCTGTCTTAGCTGCGATAACCTTAACGCGCTTCTTCGCAGATTTAATGTTCGGCATTGCAAACACCTCCTTTAATAATCTCATTCGTTTAATATAATACCATTTTTCGAATGAAAAATCAAGGGCTTTTCTGAATTTATTTTACGTGAATGTAAATTTTGCAAGGTTTACTATTGTTTTGACATTTTTTATCGAAAAATTATACAAATTTTATGCCGTGAGCTTCCAGTTTTTCTTTGATCTCGGCATGCTTTCCGCGGGACAGCGGTATTTCTTCATAGCACTCTTTCAGCATTATTGAATATGTCTTTCCAAATTCATTGTTTTTGACGTATCTTATCTTTGATATCGGAACAATAAACGATTGATGACAACGGAAAAAGTTATGCGGCGCAAGTATTTCTTCAAGCTGAGTTAGGTTGTATTTTGCCACAAATGACTTTCCGGAATTTGTATGGATATATACTTTTCTTGCCTTTTTTTCGATGTAAAGAATACTGTTTACGTCGATGATCTTGTAGCCGTCTTCGATACTTAGTCCGATTTTTTTTGATTTGGATTCCGTCTTTTTCCCTTCAAGAAGTTCCCTTGCATTGTTGCGCAGTTTGCGCTGGGCGCGTTCAATAGCACGCGTGATTCTCGCCTCGTTAATGGGCTTTGTAATAAAATCTACAGGCTCAAAATCATAGCAGTCGGCGGCAAAGTAGGCGTGACCCGTACAAAATATAATTTCGATTTTGGGATATTTCTTTTTGATGATAGATGCGACATTCATGCCGTTGTTGTAGGGCATTTCAATGTCGAGAAACAGAAGCTCTACGTCCAGTTCGGGCAGTTTGGACATAAGCTCCGGACTGTTGTCGATGTAGCCCGTAACGGTGACGGCGGGGAATTTTTTCAGTATGGCGATCGTTGCATTCCCCGAATTGTGATCGTCATCAACAACTATAGTTCTGATAGGCTCTATTGCCATATTATCACCTCCGCTTGATATAATTGTAGCATAAACTATCACTATAATAATTCTTTTACCGAAAAATATTCAGACATGAAGAAGGAGCTTTTTAGTGTTGAGAGTTGAGATTTGAGAGTTGATCAATAGCTGTTAGCTTTATGGATTTTATTCGGCGTTGGGTTAGGATTTGTGTTGTTTACTGTACAATCATTTGATCACCAAAAATAATGCTTTCGGCTATTGAATTTTTTGAGAATTTACAGTACAATAGTTCAATGGAGGTGGATTCTGTGCTGCAATTTTCAATTTCTCTGGTTTTTGGATTGACGGTCAGCGTGATAATGAGTCTGATGCTTTGGCTGAATACGCGGCTTACGTTGGCAGAGTTTGTGGCAATCGTTGGTTTTGGTTTCATCGGGTGTACAGTATGGACGGTTACGGAAGGTCGATTTGCCGATCTGACGCTCATAGCGCTGCTTATCGTGTGGACTCTGTTCAGAGTTTTGTTTGATGAACGAAAGCGTATATTTGAAAAACTGCTTACATTTTGTATGAGTACTACCGTTGTGCTGAATTATTATATTTATCTTGAGTTTATCGGCATACGTGTTGACGGAAAAGTGGAAAACAGCGGATTTCAGGAACTGATATACATGGTGGTGTACATGGGAATAATAGCGGCGGCATTTTTGGTTGTATTTATCAAAAAGGTGACGTTTTTCAGCAATGCGTGGGAGCGTGATTTCTTTTCGCATGAAGACCGGCGTATGAAAAGCAATCGAATGATGATTTTTTCATTTTTGATGGTGCTGACGGTTGTTATTGTTGCGGGTATCTATATGTCCACCGGCTTGATTCGTGAGACAGAAAATGTAATGTTTTATCTTGGTTTTGAGTTTTTCTTCTCGCTTGTGTATATTTTTATAAGCTTTATTATGTTGAAAATGCTTGTGGAATATTATATATTGTCTGATATAACAGAGCAGGAGAAACAGCACCAGCAGGAACTAAAATCTTTTATAAAGATGATCCGCGCACAGCGTCATGATTTTAATTTACATCTTCATGCTGTGAATGGTTTGCTTGAAGCCGAAAAGTACGACGAGTGCAGAAAGTATGTATCAAAAATGGTTTCTGAGACGGAATACGTCAATGAGGTTCTGCCGATACATGACACATCAATAAGCGCAATGTTATATGCCTACCGTTCAGATGCGGCAAGCAGCGGTATAACTATGAAATTCGATATATCAACAAATTTGAGGGGGCTTGCCCCGGAGGCTTACGAAATAAACAGAATACTTGGCAATCTTCTCCAAAATGCTATTGATGAACTTGTCACGCAGCCTGACCGTGATTACGGAATAGTTGTGAAGATGTACGATTTGTCGGATTCAACTGTAATTGACGTATCAAATAAATTTTTCGGAAAGGCAGAGGAGCTTTCGCATGTGTTTGAATACAGCTACTCCGGAAAGAAAAATCACGAAGGCCTGGGCTTGAATACGGTGCGAAAGATAGCGGAGTCATACAAAGGGTTGGCATACGTTGAAGTGGACGAAGACATAATCCATTTTATTGTGCATTTGCCGAAAAAGAACAGGAAAAACTGAGATAACAATTAAGGATTTTCACTTGCGTGTTCCTTTGTTTTACGCGATATAGAGGATTTTTGCAAGTGGATTTTGAACTGAATAATGATCTTTATCCCAATTTTATTTCACATTTTGTTGTAAATCAACATACATGTTTTGGTAAATATGAATTATAATTGTTACAAATAACCAACAAGGAACAAATAGACACGGTTTAGAACCAAACAGACAAAACCTATTGCAATTTTTAACAAGATGTTGTATTATAATATCACAGTCAATGATTGCTAAGACTGAAGGCTACGAAAGAAACCTGCGGTGAATTGATTGCGCCACCGCAGAAGTAAGAATGATTAAACCTCTTTCTAGAATACGATTCCCTTTTACAAAAGATAAGGACGGCAGACGGCCGCCCTTATTTTTTTGTTGTACTGATCATTTGCAGCATATGAAGATAGAACAGAGCATAACTAAAGTTTTTTGTCCAACTTTTTTTCAAAAAAGTTGGCGGGGTCAGGGGCAGCGCCCCTGAAAAAAGATTTTACGGAAAGCTTAATTTGCACAGTGCAACGCGGATATATGGCGTTGATTTTGTGCATTCTGCGGAATATTCAAAAAATCTCAAAAAACTCTTGCATTTTACGTTTTGTCGTGTTATACTGTATGAGCAGTCAAGAGTTGACAGAAAAACTTGATAGTTGGTGTTGATGGCATTGAGGGTACACCTGTTCCCATTCCGAACACAGAAGTTAAGCTCAATTACGCCGAAGATACTTGGGCGGCGA
>CADCOF010000191.1 GCA_902802975.1 uncultured Ruminococcus sp.
AAAGGCTTCCGATTCTGATAAGAAGGGTACTCCTGATTCTGCTACGAAGAAGGATTCCAGCACATCAAGCGCTAAGAGCGGCACAAGCACAACAACTACAGGTACAGGTACTGCTACAGTACAGACAGCCGGTACATTTGCAGTTATTTCGCTCGTAGTTATTCTTATGGTTGCTGCAGCAGTAGTTCTCTACACAAGAAAAAAGACTGAAGAATAATTTGAAAAAATTGCAACCGCAAACCCACCAGCTTTAGACGGTGGGTTAAGGTGGACAAAACGAAAGTTTTGTTTTATAATAGCGGCAGTAGGGATGGTGTAGCCCGAATTTACGCCTGTGGAGTTAGTAGGTTACGAGGACAATGAAGCAGGAAGCCCGTTGGCTTTAGACAATGGGTAGTTCACAAGTATGGGTATAACGAAAGTTTAACAAATGCTGCAATACATTATAATACGCCAAAGGCAGACAACGAGCCAAAAAATATTTCCGATGACACAGATATGACGGTGACGATCGAAGGTCTTACTTCCGATGCGGTTGAGGAGTTAACAGCAGACGGAAAAAAATTCCGGCAGACAGCTATTCCGTTGACAAAAACGGAGTATTGACCGTAAGCAAAGAATATCTGCAAACGCTCCCCGAGGGAGATCATATCATTACGCTCACCAAAGCTCAGGCTCCCGCACCCATCGACATCAGCGGCGACCTCGACGGCGAGATATTTAATTATCAATATGTTAGTTGAATTAAAATAAGATCATTTGCTGCAGTCGAGTGTATTACGGGATTCATCGGAGCATAGAAACGGTATTGTTTTATGGTATATCAAGAGACTTGCTGTTATCTTGGCTGAATGTAAATGCGTTCAGACAGGCGTTAACGGTGTATAGTTTTCTTGTTTGTTCTTCTATGCTTTGCAGCATAGAGTCTTCTTTTTTTGCCCTGAAAAAGTACCGCTCTTCAAGCAGAATATAAGAATATCGTCAGACGGCTCAACATGCTGCCTGACGATTATTTTTTGAAAATGCGTTTTTCCCGATTTCCCCGGAAAAATAGGTATATATATTGCCACGAAAAAGGTGAACACTTCAAAAGGCTTCTATGTCTTAGGATTGTTTCCGCAAAATATCAAGACTGTGGTTCGTAGCTCCGATCAGATCAAGACGTTCGCACGTTGCGAAATGATAATCAAGCCATTTAGCAAAGGTCTCATCGTCAAAATCTTCGAGATAATCCCTCATATAGCGGCTTGCACCGTCGGCAGCAATTATCTTAACACGGTCTGCCTCCACGCTGCGGTCAATCTCGTCGATATCCTCAATTCGCACCATCTCAAACAAATCCTTCGGCTCGCTTATACATTTCCAATCGTCGGTGAGCATATTCAGCTCCATAACCGATTTGAGCTGATTACAGCCGAAAACATACTGTATAACCGTCGCTTCGTTCATACAGTAAGCAACAAAAATATGACCGCCCGGCTTCGTCACTCTGACAGCTTCTTTAAGTGCCTTGATCTTTTCCTCTTTGGTATAGAGGTGATACATCGGACCGAGTACGAGAGTAAGATCGAAGGTGCTGCTCTCAAACGCAGAGAGATCGAGAGCGTTGCCCTGTATTGCACGAATGCGCTCGGTACCTGTGAGCTTGCTTTTCAGAATATCCAGGTTATGCTGTACAAGCTCTACCGCGGTAACGTCATATCCTTCTTTTGCGAGCGTTACGCTGTATCTGCCTGTGCCTGCGCCAACCTCCAGTATTTTAACGTCCTTATCTGTCAAATATTGGTCGATATACCTTCTTGTGGTGAGGTATTCCACCTGACCAACACGATCTCTGACGAGACGGTTTTCCTCGTCATATTCGTTGTAGTAATTTTCGAGAAATTCATTTTCGTTCATTACATTTTTCTCCCCATAGTCAAAAAATGTGGGCTCATTCCGATAACGGTACGCTCGTATTCCGTCAGGTGAATGAGTTCAAGCAGCCTTTTCCTGCCGAGATCATCGTTCCATTTTTCATCGAGCATAGGCGTTATCCACACACTGCCCTCGACCGCTCGTGTGTCCGATACCACGAAACCGCTGTCCTTCAGCTCGCTTTCCATATCGTCCACATGGTGAAAATATGCGTTTGCGATAAAAAACGGATACTTTTCCGGGCGGTCGTGTTCGCCTGTAGTGATCTCTTTTCTGAGCATATCCATGTATACATCATCATCGAGA
>CADCOF010000192.1 GCA_902802975.1 uncultured Ruminococcus sp.
CGTGCGCGAACCGGGAGCGGCGGCACGCCGCCCGCCGCCCGCGCCCAACATTGTGTTTGGCGCGGGCGAAAAGTGTACATTTATATAGAGTTCGTGCGCGAACCGGGAGCGGCGGCACGCCGCCCGCCGCCCGCGCCCAACATTGTGTTTGGCGCGGGCGAAAAGTGTATGTTTATATAGAGTTCGTGCGCGAACCGGGAGCGGCGGCACGCCGCTAGTCTTCGGTTATTACGTAGGAGGACGATGCCGGAAGTCCGAGCTGTTCCATGACGAGTTCTTCTTTTTCACGCATATGAACTTTTTCGAGACCTGTCTCGTGATCGTAGCCCAGTAAATGTAGCACCGAGTGGGCGGTCAGATATGCTACTTCGCGCTGAATCGAGTGACCATACAGCGCGGCTTGATCTTCAGCCTTTTCCATTGAAATGACAACATCGCCAAGCATTTTTGCGCCCGTCTCGGGGTCTACATCGTAGTTGTTGTTTTCACCAAGAGGAAACGAGAGTACATCTGTGGCGGCATCTATGTTCCGATACTGCTTGTTCAGCTTGTGAATCTCTTCGTTGTCAACAAATGTTACACTTATTTCCGCTGAACCCTCAAACTGTTCAAGCTTGAGTACTGCGTTGCAGCAGCGGCGGACAAGCATTCTCATGCCGGTGGGGATTTTTATTTTTTTCTGCTTGTTGGTGATTACCACCCGTATTTTATTTGTCATTTGTTCTTCCTTACCTCCTCTAGTTTTGCATATGCCTTGATAATATCTTGTACAAGGCGATGTCTTACAACGTCTTTTTCACTGAACATTACTTGGGCTATGTCATTTATATTTTTAAGTGCCTTCATACATTCTTTCAGTCCGCTCCTGCTGCCGCTCGGCAGATCGATTTGTGTAATGTCACCTGTAATGACCATTTTAGAATTGAACCCAAGCCGCGTTAAGAACATTTTCATCTGTTCTCCCGTTGTGTTTTGAGCTTCGTCAAGAATAATGAAACTGTCGTCAAGCGTGCGTCCTCTCATATACGCAAGGGGCGCGACTTCAATACTGCCGCGTTCCACATACCGCTGGTATGTTTCCGCACCAAGCATATCGAACAGCGCGTCATAAAGCGGGCGCAAATACGGATCAACTTTACTTTGCAGATCACCCGGAAGAAAACCAAGCTTTTCACCGGCTTCAACAGCGGGGCGGGTTAGTATTATCCTGTTTACTTCGTGCGCGCGAAACGCAGTGACCGCAAGCGCAACAGCCAGATATGTTTTGCCGGTTCCCGCGGGACCCACTCCGATTGTGATTGTGTTGTTCTTGATGGCGTCGCAGTAATGCTTTTGACCGATGGTCTTGGGCTTTACCGGTCTGCCTTTTGACGTTACACAAATGCAGTCGCCCGACAGTGTGGCAAGCTTGTTCTCGCTGCCTTCGTTTACAAGTGAAATACAGTAGCGGACGTTCTGTTCGTTCAGCGTTTCGCCTTTGTTGATAAGCAGCATCAGGCTTTCAATTACCTTTGACGCCAGCATAACGGCCTCAGGCTCACCGCAAACTTTCAGCTGCGACCCTCTCATAACCACGTCAACGTCATACGCTTTCTCGACAAGCTTGATGTTCTCGTCAAAACTGCCGAAGAGCATGACCGTCTGTTCAAGTCTTTCAATATTAATGATCTGTTCCGTATTACATCGTTCCCTTCACGACTCAACGCTTCGAAAAAACACCTGCAAAATATTACACGCATTCAAAATTCTAATCGTTCAAAATATATTATAGCACATTATTAATAAAATGTCACTAAAAAACAATAAAATATTTCATAAAAAATGAATTTTATAAAATTTGCACAAACGCATGCGTTCATTCAGGCAATTATTTACCATTTTTTATGACGATTGTTTCTAAAAATTATGAATAACTTCCGTATAACCCTCATATATACTCTGTGTAAAAACGAACTGTATTATCCGCGCCGTGCGGTTAAAAATAAAGTTGACGAAATTAACAAAAAATGATACAATCATATTGAGTATACTGAATATACCGCACATCAGTAAGGAGAGAAATACAATGAATGATGTTATCAAAGCGATGAAAGAACGCAGAAGTATCCGCAGATTCAAGCCCGAAATGCCCAAGAAGGAAGACCTGGAGCAGATTGTTGAGGCGGGGCTTTATGCGGCCAACGGTATGGGCAGACAGGCTGTCATAACAATTGCCGTTACAAACAAAGAATTGAGGGATAAAATATCCGAGGCGAACCGCAAGATCGGCGGATGGAAAGAGGGTTTTGACCCGTTTTACGGCGCGCCTGTTATATTGATCGTACTTGCGGAAAAAGACTGGAGAAACCGCGTGTATGACGGCAGTCTGTGCATGGGAAATATGATGCTCGCAGCGCACTCGCTCGGACTTGGCAGCATTTGGATACACAGAGCCAAAGAGGAATTTGAGACTCAGGAATTTTCACAGCTTCTCGAAGAACTCGGCGTTGAGGGCGAGTGGGAAGGCATAGGTCACTGCGCAGTTGGATATATAGACGGCGACGCGCCAAAGCCCGCAGACAGAAAAGATGGCAGAGTATTTTGGGCTGAGTAATAAATATATAAAATATGAGATTAACACAAATACAAGCAGCTGATGAAGATAGAATAAAGCGGCTATATTATGACGCTTTCCCGGCAGATGAGAGGGCACCGTTTAGAATGCTGAAAAGCCGTGCCAAACGTGGGCGGGCGGATTTTTTGAGCTTGTACAATAATGACGAATGGGTAGGACTGACATATATCGTTACACACGAAGACCTTGCTTACATATTCTATTTGGCTGTGGATAATGAGCAGCGCGGAAAGCATTACGGCACGCAGGCGATATTGGCTATTATAGAAAGATACAAAGGCAAGCGCGTTTTTCTTGCGCTTGAGGACTGGAACGAAGAGTGCGACAACAAGCAGCAGCGAATAAAGCGGCATAATTTTTACAAAAACTGCGGTCTGAGCGATCTGCCGTACAAACTAAAGGAAGCCAATGTTGTGTATTCAATCATGGGGGTAGGGGGTAAGGTTGAGCCGGAAGAATACAAAAGATTAATTAACAGATATTTAGGTTGGCCTATGAAACACTTGATTGACATGAGGATAATCAAGAAGTAATTTCGGTAAAAAGTTCACCACAATATTTCTCAATAGTGGTTGACATTTTGGACAGATTATTGTATAATAAAACAATAAGCGGTATCATTGGCAGTGGTGTGCCATTTTGTCAGGAAAAAATGCAGTATGAAGGGAGGCGGTTGCCATGAGAAAACGAATAACGGCTGTGTTTATCGCGGTCATTTTGGCGGTTCTTCTTTCGTCATTTTCCATTACGTCCAGTGCAAAAACGCTTCCGGACGGCTCGGTGCGCGTCCTGCCGGATCATCTTGTCGTTCTTGATGACAGCGGCAGGTCTGTAAGTCAAAACGGAGAGTACTATTTTATTGTTGAGGACATGGAGGAAGCCGTTCCGTATACTAAGAAAATTCAGATTATGAATCTTCGTGAGGATGGAAGTTATCGCGTTACATTTCGTGCAGAGCCGTTGTTTACAAAGGGCGAAATTGATCTTGAAAAAGAATGCGTATGTGAAATAAAACTCGATGACAATGTAATATATGAAGGTCTTATCACAGGCGAGGGCACACCCGATATCAGAGTAACTCCGCTTTCGCTCGGTGTGTATGCGCCGGGAGAGAGTCATGTTATGACGGCAACTGTGACTTGGAACGGCACAACCGCCGGCGCAACGTATGATAACGGGCACCGTATCGTATCTAAGGACGGGGAAAAGGTTGCCAGATATGCGTCGGGCGTTAACCATGTTTCCGGTGAAACGGAGTTTAAGTGGATATTCTACGCGGAGACTGACGAAAGTGATACAGGCAGTAAGTCTACTCACACCGGCGATAACGGTGACGACGATTACAAAAACACGTCCTCAACACCTGCCGGAGCCGGCAGAAGTACCACCTCAAGCGACCCCTCGGGCGGTTTGAGTGCAATAACCGGATTTGTAAAAACGGGCGGCATAATTGCGATTGGTTCGTTGTTGATCATGCTTGCCGGCACGTTCATCATGATGATCTTGCTGAGCAAAAAGAAAAAGCGATCCAAAAAGCGTTGAGCTGCTCATAAGGGTGGCTCTTTTGCTGTTTTATAAAGCAACTGCCGTAGAGCCGATATCTGCGGCAGTGTTAAGTTTTTGAAAGGCGATAGGAATAAAAATATGAAAAAATTTAAAACAGTGATTCACGTTTTGTCTTGGGTTTTAAGTTCTTTCATATTTTTATTGGCTATAGCACTTGTGATTGCGTTTTCTGTAGGCTTTCGGATATTCTGCATACAAACAGGAAGTATGGAGCCTAATTATCCGGTTGGCGCAATGATTTTTGTTAAGCCGTTCGAGTTTGACGCGCTGTCGGTGGGAGACGTCATCACATTCTATTCGGATGCCGATAAGAAAACGGTTGTTGTAACGCACAGAGTCGTTTCCATTGATAAAGACACGCAGGAGATCGAGACAAAGGGCGACAACAACGATACAGCAGATTTTTCTCCGACTCTATATTCCGACGTGATAGGCAGAGTTGAATACATGATTCCCTACGCCGGATATCCCGTGCTGTTTGTGCAGACTACAGCCGGAAAGATCATCACGATAAATGCGTTTCTGCTTGTCTTTTTGGCAGGGGCGGTGGTTCGCTACTTTTTTGATGATGATGAGGAAGAGTGATGTGCTATGTTCAATGTGCAATTAGCAATGTGCTATGTTCAATGTGCAATGTGCAATGAATGCTTGCTGATGGTTCTTCGCTGTCGATCGTGCTTTGTTTCATTAACGGGGTTATTGTCGTTTAGTTATTGATTATTTGAATATTAATTATTATTTATTAATTATTAATTATTAATTCAGACTGTGCCAAAAGTTCTGAGCATGAACCCTTCCACCGCCTTACGGCGGCTGGGAGCCGTTGCCAACGGTCCCCCTCCCCTAAAGGGGAGGCTTTAAAAGTGGCTTGGAATCA
>CADCOF010000193.1 GCA_902802975.1 uncultured Ruminococcus sp.
AGATATTTGCATAGACTTGTCCTTCATGCTGATCGGAAGAAGGGCGAGATCGAGCAGCTCGATATTCAGAAAATGTCCGATAAGACAAGAGTTCTTCTGTATTGTATAATCAGCTACTACCACCTTGAACAGCTGTTTGAACTTTCTAATTTGCAGAAGATTACGTTATGTAAACCGCTTTCGGAACCGCTTGTGTTGAGCAGTCATGGGCTGAAAGAGGAAAATGTTTACTATAGAATGAATGTGATGTTTTGAGGTTTATCCCGATAGGAATCAGACCGATGTACTGGATATTCTTGATTTTCTCGGTATTCATACTATCGAGGAGGTTAAGCGGAATCCTCTGACTAAAGATATTGAGAAGAATTATTCGAGATGCTTTGAATTCTTGAAGAAAACGGAACAATGGTAAAAATGTTGAACTAATGGCAGATGCTCCTTTGGGAGTGTCTGCTTTTTTGCTTTTTTCATTACTTGACGGAACCTTTTCTGTCTCACGACAATAAAAACTTACTATGGGAAGATGAATAGCCGGATTGGTTCGGTCGATTATATGATCAAAATCGACAAGCAAGATATATGGGCTGTGTTCAAAAACGGAAGTGAAGATATAGCGTTGTCATAAATATACACCATTGTTTATAATAGCTTTTTGTGGCTGTGCAGCATTATCAAATACCGTTTGTTCCTTATTTCCTACCGTTTGTTCCAAAACCATTGACAAGCTTTTTGTAATCGTTTATAGTAAATTTATATAATAAACGCGGGAGGCGTCTGTAAAATGTGGAGCAATGGCATAATGCCCGAAAACCCTATACGAGGGAGCTGCCCACGTTTTGCCTGCCGCTGCTGCCGCACAAAATACGGCTATCCCCATCAGAAATGGTGCGAGATCTACCTGCTTACGCAGCCTGTTTGCAGCGACTGCATCTATTTCAACGAAAAATGCGGTGTCTGCCGTCACCCGGCAAAAAAATCGAGAGAAAGGAGCGTCGGAAAATTGAAGAAGATAAACGTCCGATTTGAGCCGGACAATACGCTCGATACTATCGATATCGTCATACGAGCCAAAGAGCACGATGCGCAGGTGGACGAGATCATCAAAGGTCTGACGAGCAGTGAGACCGCAAAGATCACAGCGCTTGATAGTGACAATTGTCAGACTGTGATCGAAGCCACGGATATCGTATTTATATCTGCCGAAGGAAAAAATGTGAATATCGTCACAGGAAACGGGAATTTCCGCGCAAAGCAGTCTCTGCAAAACATTGAAAAATTGCTCGGTAAGGATTTTCTGCGTGTGTCTCGTTTTGAGATCGTCAACCTCAAAAAGGTGAAAAAGTACGATTTCACACTCGTAGGTACGCTTCGTGTCGAGTTTTACAACGGAATGGAAACTTGGGCTTCGCGGCGGTATATCCCGCTTATCAAGGAACGCATCTCACGGAAGGAGGGGTATATGTGTTAGTAAAAACTTTAAAACGAGCCGCCATAGGCTTTCTTATCGGCATGGCTGTCGGAAATATCATAGTGTATTTAAGCTCGGGATACCACGCTCTCGTTTCGCAGAAGGCTGTCGATCTGTTCGACGGCAGCGAGGCCGTCGCGATGCTCTTTCAGTGTTTGCTTTCGGGAGTATACGGAGCGATCTGCTTCGCGGGTATCTCCTTTTACGATGTTGAACGTCTGCCCCTCGCGGGCGCTACGGCGCTGCACTGCGCTCTGATAATCCTCACATACGCGCCGATAGGTATACCACTCGGCTGGGTGGGGAATATTATCGAGATACTCATCGTGGCGGGCTGTCAGCTTGTTGCATACTTTATTATATGGCTCATTCTCTGCGCCGTTTATCGAAAACAGGTCAGAGAGTTAAACAAAATGCTGGAGGACTATTCGGAGAGGGAGGATCAGCAGCCTTGACGAATAGTACCATATATTAAGGAACTGTGAAGAAATAAATTTTCAATTTATGCGCAGGATGATTTGTTCTGAACAAGGCAAATTTTCGCAGGTGCGGGTCTCCGGTGGAGACCTCTGCGTAGCAGAAGCACCGACCGACGCGGCAGCGGAGACAATACTGACGTATTTCAAGAAAATTTAACGCAGTTCAGGGCAAATCAGACAAGCAGAAATGAAAAGTTATTGATAAACAGTTCCTTAAGAAAAAACTTCAAAACTTCGATATGCCGACAAGTTAGGAGATGATAATCAAAAAATCCCCTGTAAACCAAACGATCATTGTACGAAAAAA
>CADCOF010000194.1 GCA_902802975.1 uncultured Ruminococcus sp.
AAGTTTAAAAGGAACATGACAAACTATCGGCACGGTCAGCTTTAGCTGAGTAGGCAGAAAGGAATACAAAGAACCCGACCCAACATCATAAATGGTACACTACGAGAATCATGAAGCATCGATAAAACAGAGTGTTCAAAGCTAAGAAGTTCATCATGGAGCTTCCGCTGATAAGCGGTAAACTCTACCGAAACCGTATGAGGTCTGCGGACACAAAAATCCTGGATATCGCGCCTGCGTGTGCGGTTAAGCATGGTGCTGAAGCTGTGGAGCGATTCAATATCAGATATAAGCCTGACCCTTTCTTCACGAGTTTATTCCTCCTTTTCAAGCCGGAGCAAAACATCGTCATACAACGGGTTTTCAGCAATAACATTATCGCCCCACTGTGTTTTCTGTATATTTCTCAGCTCATTGATTGAATCCTGACGCCAGCCTTCCTCTGCCGCGCGTATAGCATGAACGGCGCGTGAAATATATTCGTTCGGGCGTGACATCATTTCAAAGGTATTTTGGTCGATTACAATATTCGGTCTTAGCACATTCAGGATAGTGAAAAGATCGCTGTCGCCTGTTTGAAGAGGCGTAGCTGTAAGCATGACGACAGCATCTGCGTGGTCACAGAAGTACTTAGTGCACTTATAGGCGAATGCTTTTTCTTTATCCATACTCCCGTTTCTGATATGGTGTGCCTCGTCAACTATAACTAAATCAAAATGCGGTTCCGGGTCAAGCTCAGACAATCCAAAGCTCCTGATTTTCTTACTCTCCTCGCCGTTATATGCTCTTGAATCCATAACAGAGTATGGAATAATAACCTTGTTATAACGAACAGGCCATTCTCCGTCCCGATCGGTATCTGAAATAATTCTGCGAAATGTTGAACCATCAATGGGAATGAACTCTTCATCGAAGCGCTTCATTTCCAGTTCCCATTTACGCTCTGCCACCAAAGGCCTCGGACATATAACGATTATCCGTTCCAAATCTATTCTTGCTTCCAGCTCTTTTATTATAAGCCCTGCTTCAATCGTATTATAAGCCCTGCTTCAATCGTTTTACCCACACCAACGCTGTCAGCGATCAAAATACGCGGTTCATCCGCGTGTATCATTTTGAGTGCGGGTCTGAACTGATAGGGTACAAAGTCAATTCTTGCTGAGTTTAGCGAATAAAGATTCTGAGAAGAAGGATTGTTGATCTGATAAGCAGTAAGGGAACTCCTTGCTTCGTCTGCGCTTATCCAGTTATACCCTACCGCTTCCTTGACAGGCGCAATTTGTCCTGTAAAAAATATTTGCGGAGAATTGTTTACAAAAACCTCATACTGAGTAACCGATCCAAGGTCCTTAACAGATACAACTATACCCTTTGTCTCGGGTGTTGATACGAGATATACCATACTGTTTTTACGGATCTCTTCGGGTGCAGTTTCGGTTGATAAAGCGTCTCTGCCGGATATTTTCATTCCGGTCGGATAGGGTGTTTGAGATATACTATCAGGTTTCTCAACACATGAAATAAACTTGTCTATCTCATTGCAGACAGATTGTTCTCCGTTGATTTGACCAATGAAGGTCGATATTGTACGCAGATCCTTCAGGATCGTATCTTTTCCCGGTAGTTCTGTACTGCAATGAGCCCAGTTATTACGTACAGTCATCATTTCTCTTACGACTTCTCTTTCTTCTGTCGGAAGATAAGCTACAGTACGCATATCGTACCATGATCTATTAGTGATTCTTAGCAAGGCTGCCAAATCAAAATCAGACAGCTTTGTAAATCCTTTTGATAGGGCGGTTTCATGCTGAGTATAACTTAAATTGGGCATAACACACTCATCCCACCAATCTGCCGTTATCCGAGGCAAAATACCATTCAGCCAATTCACAAGATATTGGGCAGTTATGTGAAGAAATCCGTTGATACCCCTAATTATCATTTGAGAATCCATATTGATCCCTACCTCCTGTTCGGTCAGTTACAGATCTTGTTTCTTGTCATAGAGATTGTGATCTTTTCGAATGTTTATAAATTATTGCATAATGAAAAAACAAAAATGTATAATTATATAATATCGTACAAGAACAAAATAGTCAATCAAATTTTATCATTTTTTATCATTGTGACGAATAATATGTCGATTTAGATCAGTATGTGTAATCAAAGAAGTCACTAAAAAAATTAAGAGTAAAATCGACTCCCCGAAGCCACCGCCTCGGGGAGTCTCCCTATCCTCAATACTCTCTCGCTAACAGCATAGTCACATGATCCACATCGTCAATGACAAACACTGTCTGCTTACCCTCAAACTCATACGGGGCGGCACGCGCCGCCAAGCAAATACGCGCACCGACTTAAATTATTTACCCAATTTATCGCCCGCGTCGAAACTACTCCCGCAACACGGTTTACTTTTCTGCCTTCCTGCCTCCGGGCGCACGCCCGGCCTCTATACTTTCAAACAACATCAGCTGAATATCAATCGGTATCTCCGCTGCCACACCACGGGTGATGTACCTATGAGAATCAAATTTATACCCCATTATCGCCACTCCTTCAATAGTATTCGTTAATGCAGACACGGGCTTCGTCAACGCATTGCCTCAGCAAATCGGTATCGTACAGCATTGTTTCGATCTCCTCGTCGTCATAGCCCATCTCGTAGAGGAGCAGCAAGTCATCCTGCGACAGCCCGAACGACGAGCAGACCTCGAACAAGTCACCATAACCCATCTCGTCGAGATAGTCGCAGTAATCGTCCCAATACGAAAGCCGCCTGCCCATACCGTATGTATACCCGAAATACTTTTCTTCAACCATAAAGCAGCCGCGCTCCAACTCGCCGTTTGAGTCTATACGAACGATCTCGCCCTCTTCAACCGGCACTCCCTCAAAGGTGTGCTTTTTGAGGAAGCATCGAGCTATCGCCTTCGCCATGATTTCCTTTGTCGAGGAGTACACATACAGACCAAGCTCCTTGAAGTGCAGCAGGCACAGAGGGTTGTCTCCCTTCGAGATGTAGAGGGTATTATCGTCTGTCAGCATCGTAAACACAAAGCTGCCGAAAACCACCTCGGACATCTTCGCTATTGTCTCAAAATTCAGTTCTTCGTACTTTTCAAGCAGCTGCACGGCAACATAGCTGTCGGTTTCGATGCAGGTTTTCGACAAACCTTCGCTTTCTTTCAGGTTTTTATCGTTGTACAGCACGCCGTTGTGAGCGAGCGCAAAATACCCGTCCTTAGTTTTGCCTAAGAACGGGTGGTTGTTATAGTTTTTCTTCGGACTGCCCTGCGTGGTCATGCGCGTGTGCCCTATACACTTTTTATTTCATATTTATGATTATGGCAATCATTCATAATAATACCCCGTACCATGACAGGCATTGCATGTTTCCCAATGAGGTTCTTCATCAGGGTCATTAGTATACCATTGCTGAACTCTGCCCGAACCGTGACATGCAATACAGGTTTTCTTTTTGCCTGTTGTAGTGGAATAAGTCAAGCTTGATGTTCCACCGTAAGAGGTGTTATTTGATTTACTATAAGTGCTTTTACTTGATGTACTGGACGATTCTCCGCTACCTAAGGCAAACAAAGCAAAAAATGCTAAGCAAAGAATCAAACATAATACTGTTTTTGTTTTTTTCATAATTCTACAGCTCCTTTTTTATCAATAAACAAAGTAATAACACTACTTAACAATTCCACTACGATATCCCAAACATCAAAAGTACCCGGGACAAAACTAAAAATCTGTATCATCTCCATAATAACAATAAAACCAGATGAAGTAATGATACATAAAGTTATTTTACCGCTTGTTCCTATTATTAAGCCTATTGCAGACGATAAGGAACAACTCCACAAAATATCCATTAAATAGTTTCTGGCAAACCGTAGTACGGGATGATCAATTTCAATATCTATTGTCATATAGTGAGTCCCAATAATCCTATCAATTAATTCTACAAAAAATACACCTTTGTAAAATATATAATATAATAAAGAGCCAATTAATAACAATACTATTGTTTTTAATATCATTACTTTTTTAATCATTATTATATCGCACTCCTTATTTATGCAACACCACACAAAAAGCAGTTCACGATTCTAAATTAAATCAACTCAATTTTTTGATCCAAACAACACAAAAATCAATAAAATATGACAGTATACTCACATTCATTACAGGTTAATCTTCCACTTTTTCATACATAACCTCTAATCCGTAATCCGGGTGATACGTCCAACTAAC
>CADCOF010000195.1 GCA_902802975.1 uncultured Ruminococcus sp.
GTGGTCGAGAGTGATGGACTCAGATCGAGCATTAATTCCGCATTACGCATTACGCATTCCGAATTAGCAAAACAACTCCACACTAAATACAGAGGTGATATATCTATGGAAAGTGTAAAAGACTTAGTTATTGACGAAGAAGAGCGAATAAAAAGAGATGATACCGGTGCCAGGGCTGTGCGGAAAGAAATATATACTTTCCCTGTTATATTTCTTGGTGGTTTGCTGTATTCGTTCGGTATGAATATGTTTTTGAGACCGCTGAGTCTGTATTCCGGAGGCATGATGGGTTTTGCACAGCTTATACAGGAATTTCTGAAACGCAGCGGTATAACGTTTGGGGGCTTCAATGTATCGGGCGTAATATATTATTTGATGAATCTTCCCGCAATAATTATTGCAATAAAGACAATGCGGCGGCGATTTATCGTGAAAACGATTTTTGCCGTTACATCTATCACCGTTTTATTATCAGTAATACCTATCCCGGCAGGACCTGTGCTTGATGACAGAATCACAAACGCGATTATTGCCGGATTGATCTGCGGCGCAGGTATCGGAATCATTCTATGGGGCGGCGCATGTGATGGCGGCATGAATATTGTAGGAATGCTTATTGTTGCGAAAAGGGGCAAAGGCAGCGTTGGTTTGGTGGGCTTGATATCAAATATTATTCTTTATTCAATCATGCTGTTTATATTTGACCCCGCGACTGCTATCTATTCGCTGATCTACTCTGTGTTTAACTCAATTGCCGTAGACAGAATACATACGCAGAATATTGCAAGTCAGATCACCGTTATAACGAAGCAGAAAGACACCCGTGCGATGGAAGTTGACGTAATGGGCAAGCTAAACCGCGGCATGACCGAGATAAACGCAAGCGGCTTATTTACCGGCGATAGTGTAAAAATATTTATTATTTTTGTAAGTAAATATGAGGTCAACAGATTACGCAGGATAATCAGGGAGCATGACGAAGATGCTTTTGTGGTGGAAACTCCTGTAACACGTATCGACGGAAATTTTGTGAAAAAGGTTACGTAAATTTGTTGATTTAAGGAGAATATATGGAGAATCAATTGTTAATAAAAAGAATAACACATTATGGATGGTATGTGTTTTTTGCACTTTTCGCATTTGTATGCATCTATTCAAAATTGAGTGACATTCATTATTTGAGCGATGAGATGTATTTAGTTATTCCTTATATTATTTTTTCATTTTTATTTACCGATTTGTTGTCAGACGAAAAAATAACTGTAAAGCTGTTTTTTCTTATAAGTATTTTTGCAGGCGTTTGCGGTGTGGCACTCGAGTTCATTCGCTGCTGGATAGTTGAAGGTTTGATCGCATTTCAATTGGTGTGGGGGTTGTTGGTTGTAGACGATGTTGATACTATTGATCCGGCATTGTATGACATGTTTTCAATGAATTATGTAATTATCTTAGGTGCGGTTCTTGTTGGTGTAATATTGTATGTGATCATATCTAAGATCATCAAAAAAAATTAGTTAACAATAATATGTTTCAACTAAAAAGCCTTTACCGATCGGGTCAGATCAGTAAAGGCTTAACTATTTATATCGTACTATTCCAAAACATCGGCAGGGTCATACAGTTTATATGTTGATTTGCCATGCTTCTTTACGTAATACAGCATCTGGTCAGCTCTGTTGAGCGCAAGCTGCAGTTCGGCTTTGGAGCCTCCCTTGAATCCGGCAATGCCTATCGAACAAGATATTTTTTTCTCATCAGGAATCTGTATATCCTGCTTAAGTTTATGTTTGATCTCATCGACAAAACCGCCGCTTATTTCTTTGTATATCTGCTGCGCAAAGTCAACGCCGTCCTGTTCGGTCTGATTGTAAAGCAGAACGATAAACTCGTCGCCGCCGTAACGAACTGCCAAACCTTTTCTGTCACTCAAACGTTTGATAAGCTCGGCAAATGTTACAAGAACAAGGTCGCCGACATCGTGACCGAATGTGTCGTTGTAGTACTTGAAGTTGTCAAGGTCGCAGTAGAGCAAAACGTTGTTTTTGATGTTGCCTTGAGCGCAAATGATTTCCGTCTGCTTGCTGAAGCCTGTACGGTTCATGATGCCCGTGAGGTGGTCTGTAATAGCCGACTGTTCGAGTTTCTGGTTCATGCGCTCGATCATGTTGCGGCTGTCGATTCTCCTCATCATTTCGCAGAACTGACTGAATGCGAACTTAAATATCATCAAATCTTCATTTCCAAGATATGTTCTGCTTCCGACAGTTCTATGACGTACTTTCGTGTATCCCAGGAAAACAGTTTCCGTGCCGGTTTCTTCCATGATCGGTATGCCTATCATAGTCATTATAGGTTTATCGTAGAACATACTCATCAAAGGCAGGAACTGCGTGAAGTTCTTATCAATGCGATTTGCCAGGAACGCTTGCTTATATGTGTGGAAAAAGTCAAATACTTTGTCGAATTCTTCATCGGAGCGTTTTTTGAACGAGGCGTCATGCAGCCATTCGCGCTGACCGTTCCTGCGGCGAAGAATAATGATCTCGTCAAGGGTATAACTGTTTTTAATGACAGCAGATGTGTTGAAGAAAAGATCGTCCACAGTCATATTTTCACGGCTGATCGCGTCCTGCAGCACCGTGAGGAACTGTATATCTTTTTCTCTCTTCTCAAGCTTGAGCTGCGTACCTGCATAACGAGTGATCTGCATTATTCTTTCCAGCGGAAGAGGATCACTTTTTTTCATTATGGGTGTGGTCAGACGCTCTCTATGTTCTTTGAAATATATGAGTCTCTCTTTTTTACGCGGAATATTTTCTTTCTCACAGAACTCTATGCCGTAATCTATCGCACGGGCTGATTCATCGATTTTTCCTTGTTTAAGGTATACTGAGGAAAGCTCCATAGCGTAGATCGGAATTACGAAAAACTTTGAGCCTTGATATGATTCGACCTTTTTCATCACTGCATCAAATTCCTTAAGGCAGAGATCAAATTCGTTCTCGTAATTGTACATCATTCCTTTAACGAGATGATACAGCATAAGATCTTCGTCCCATGTTCCGTCGTCTTTGCTTTCGAGAACCATTATCATATGTTCAACAATAGTTTCAATTTTGCTCAGGTAGTAGTAACTATTGTAGAATTCATTCTGATAGTAACAGCTTATTGCAATAAAGCTGTATAATTTTATGTTGCTGCAAGCTCTGATTGAGTGATAACCCATTTCTTTGAGCATTTTTAGT
Organism: uncultured Ruminococcus sp.; assembly: GCA_902802975.1. Lineage (GTDB taxonomy): Bacteria > Bacillota > Clostridia > Oscillospirales > Acutalibacteraceae > RUG592. The sequence continues at coordinate 3,246 of CADCOF010000195.1, forward strand.
ATCAGTTCAACAATAGATGCTGAATTCTGGTGATTTTCGGCAACAAAATGAACTAAAGCAAGATTATACAGGGAATTCATTATGTCGTCCGGTTCTTCAAGCTTTATCAGAGTAAGCAAGCTTTCCATGAGGTAGGAGTGAGCCTGTTCGAATTCCTCAAGAATAACGCTGTTGTAGCCGAGTCCTGCCAGCATATGGGATTCTCTCAAAGGATTTGGTCTGCGAAGTACCGCAAGTCTCTTTTTGTACATATCACGAACAAAGCTATGGTGACCCGCACGTGAGTAAAGTATAATGTTTTTCATGTAGGCATTCAGCAAGAAATTATCATTTCCAAGCTCGGTTCCAAGCTTAATACCCATATTAAAATAGTATAGCTCTTTTTCGCCTTTTGCAACGCTGGTAATAGTCTTGAGATCATTTTCAAAACCGAAGACATAAATATACGCAACAAAATTATAAAAGCCATAATGCTTTGCCTGATCAACTATATTTGGGTCACATACAAAACTGAATTTATACTCAAATATATCCTTTCCCATTCCGCTGAGTGCTGACCACAGAAGTATCTGTGCTTTACATGCAAGGAAGTTATCATTCATCATACGCGCAAGATTCATACATTCTTCGCAGTATTCTTTTACATGGTTTGGCTGTGACGCTATCATTTTAGCGCGGGCATATATGTAGTAGTATGTATAGCGCAGATATCTATCCTCACTGCGGTGACACTGCATATCGGTCATTTTGTCGCACAAAACAAGTGCCATATCGTTTTGACCAAAGTTCATATTGATATATGCTGCAAGCTGCAGAAACTGAATATGCTGATTCCTCTCAAAACGAATTGTTTTTTCATCAAGCCTATTCAATATGTTATTCATATAGTAGTACGCGTCCTCCAGTGAGAAGGTATAGTACATATTTTGAAGCTGTTGGAAATATTCGTTTGTATATTCCTTATCGAACCAAAACTCATCTTGAATATCTATTGTTTTTTCGCTGTCGAGACGTCCCCACTCCAGCTGCAGATCCTGGGTTGCGGCAGCTTGGAGCAGTCCATTCCAAACACCCTTTTTATATTCCATGATATTGAACTCATCGTTATACATCAGAACTGCGTGTATGTTCATGGTGTTTTCTACGAGGGACTGCAGCAGATTGATAGTACTGTATGGCGCAAGGTGCAGCTTGGAAAGAATAAATACAAGCGGATGGTCTTTGGAGATGTATTCCAATATTGAAAGAATGTTTGTCTTCATTCTGAATGATTCGTACTTGATTTCGAAGTACAGAACATCTTCCTTGCGGGAGCAGATATCCTCTCGAATCAATCCGGACAAAATTTCCACATGCATGGAATACACACTGCATGAATGCAGAAACTCCTCTACAGTCATGAGTTCTTTGTAATACTTATTGTAGCAGTGACGAATCCAGTCCAAGAAAGGTGCATATGAATTATGCATTTCGTGCATTCTATATTCATGATACAAAAACACCTGATTTTCGATTCGATCAACCTGAGCGAGTATTTCATCTTCAGTTATATCAAGAGTATTGTAGTGTTTAATGAATAGAATACTTCTGCTTTCTCTTGAAACGTATGAAGCAACAGCGTTCTGAACATAAATCTTAAAATCCATATGATGCCCTCCGGTATCTTTTTATAGATACATAATGAACGGTAATATAACCGCAGAGGGGAATATACCCTGCCACTATAGGAGGCGGGTTCCATTCCCATGTTCAGTAGGGATATAAATTCCCTACTGAACGCACAAAGCCGACGGCTTTGTCTCTGCTTGTTTAAAGCAGAGCTTTTAATCATAATGACTGAAAACAATAATAATTGTATACGTTATCTGAATTTTGACTATCCACAGAGTTTAAGCTTCAATTGAGTGTGAAGAAAGTTTTTATACACGCGAGGCACTAATTTTTGAAAAATGCACGCTGAAAAAGCAAGTTATGGTCTTGTCATATGATCAGATTGCGTTAATAGCATATATTGTTATTCTCAATCATTGTCTTTATCTTCAATCGTGAATCTATCCTCTATATTATAACACATATTCCATACTATTTCAATTAAATTTTTAAAACTTTTTTATGCAATTTTCTGGGGTGGGCAGGCATGCGCCTGCAGGCAGTTCGCACACGAACTGTGTGAAAATATAAGCGATACAGCCTGCGTCATACTCATGAAAAAGCCACTCTAATCATTTTGTGTTAACATATAATTGATTCAAAAACTATGGTTTCTATTGCTTTACGTATTGACTTTTGATGTGAAAAGGATTAGAATGTAAGGTGCAGAATAATTCATTCGGAGGAAATTTTATGAAAGCTGTAATCACAGTAATCGGTAAAGATACCGTGGGAATATTGGCGGGTATTTCAGGCGAGTGCGCACGAAACGGCGCAAACGTTGTTGAAGTCACCCAGTCGGTTATGCAGGATATGTTCGCCATGATAATGATGGTGGATATCAGCAGCTGCACTGTTCCGTATAAGGAGCTTGTGGAATCACTGAAAAAGATCGGCGATAAATTCGGCGTTCAGGTACATGTTACGCATGAAGAATTATACAATACAATGTATAGAGTATAACGAAGTGAGAGAGTGGGGTATATATAATGATTAATACTAACGACATTCTCGAAACGATCAACATGATCGAAAACGAAAACTTCGACGTGAGAACTATCACAATGGGTATTTCTCTTCTCGACTGCATTGATGACAATATCGAAAAAGCGTGCGATAAAATCTATGATAAGATATGCCGTTATGCCGGCGAGCTTGTCAAAACAGGCGAGGATATCAGTATTGAGTACGGTATCCCGATTATTCACAAGCGCATCAGCGTTACTCCCATTGCAATGGTTGCGTCTGCCTGCCAGGCGAAAAAGACCATGCGGTTTGCAAAGACTCTCGATCGTGCTGCGAAAGAGGTCGGCGTGAATTTTATCGGAGGTTACACTGCCCTTTGTCACAAAGGCTTTTCGGCAGGCGATTATGCTTTGATCGAAAGTATTCCCGAGGCTCTTTCTGTTACCGACAGAGTATGTTCTTCCGTAAATATTGGTTCTACTAAGGCGGGCATTAACATGGACGCCGTTGCAAAAATGGGAAAAATTGTGCGTGAAACAGCCGAATTGACTGCGGACAGAGACTGTATAGGCGCGGCAAAGCTTGTCGTGTTCTGCAACGCACCGGAGGATAACCCGTTTATGGCGGGCGCGTTCCACGGTCCCGGCGAGCCTGACTGCGTGATAAATGTCGGAGTTTCGGGTCCCGGAGTTGTGCGCGCAGCTCTTGCAAAGGCGGGTGACTGCGATATTACAGCGGTTGCCGATATTGTCAAGAAAACCGCGTTCAAGATCACAAGAGTTGGTCAGCTGGTGGCACAGGAGGCGTCAAAACGTCTTTGTGTTCCGTTCGGCATTGTCGATCTTTCTCTTGCGCCCACTCCGGCAGTCGGCGATTCCGTCGCACATATTCTTGAGGAAATGGGTCTCGAAACGTGCGGTGCACACGGTACGACTGCGTGCCTCGCGCTGCTGAACGACGCGGTGAAAAAAGGCGGCGTTATGGCAAGCTCTCATGTGGGCGGCTTGTCGGGCGCGTTTATTCCCGTGACGGAAGATTCCGGCATGATCGACGCGGCGAAGAGCGGCTGTTTGACTATCACCAAGCTTGAGGCTATGACGGCTGTTTGTTCTGTAGGTCTTGATATGATCGTTATTCCCGGAGATACAACTCCCGAGATCATATCAGGCATAATCGCAGATGAGGCGGCTATAGGCATGGTCAACTCAAAAACCACAGCGGTGCGCGTTATTCCGGCGATCGGCAAAAATGCGGGCGATTTCCTCAATTTCGGCGGCTTGCTTGGCGGCGGTCCTGTTATGGACATCAACTACGCGTCTCCCGCAAGATTTATCGGCAGAGGCGGAAGAATTCCCGCGCCGATACAAAGTCTCAAAAACTAATATGTGCTTTTGGTGAAAGAAGGCGATAAGATGGATGACGTTATCAGCAGAATACTTCAGATGGACGAAGAGGCGAGGAAACTCGACGAGGAAGCGCAGGCCGAACGGATTGCCTCAAGAGAAGAGGTTATGAAGAAGCGGCAGGAGGTATACGACAAGTACCTCAAAAGTGCGAAGGAACATATAGAGGAGTACAAAGCCGCAGAAACAAAAAAGTCCGAGTCAAAATGGAAAAAGACAGAGAAGTATTACGTCGATATGTCAAGAGCACTTGACAAGAAATTCAGGGACAACAAAGAAAAATGGATAAACGAGATAGTGAGCGGAGTGCTAAGCTTTACCGATTATTGACGCTGATGCAGCACTTGCCCCGGAGAGGAGGCGTCTATGGGTTCAACACAGGCTGCAAATGCCGTTTTAGCAAAAATGCGCGCAAAATATGGTAAAAGACTTTCCGCAAAAGATTATGAAAATCTTGTTTCCTGCAACAGTGTTTCGGAAGTTGTAACTTATCTTAAAAATAATACATATTACGACACAGTTCTCAGAACAGTAAATGAGCGTGAGGTGCACAGAGGCAGACTGGAGCTTATACTAAAAGAAAAGCTGTTTGATGATTTTTATTCACTTTGCCGTTATGTTAAGGGTACGGGCGAATATTTTGCGGACTATATTATAAGAAGAGATGAGATTGAGCAGATAATGCACTTTTTGATACTTCTTAAATCAAATAGCCCGGAGGACTATATATTTAAAATGCCTCAGTATTTTGCGGAACATACAAATATAGATTTAAACGCATTGGCAAGAGCCAGAGATTACGACTCTTTTTTTGCCGTTTTGACAGGTACTCCGTATGAGAAAAAGGTTGCGCCTTTCCGTCCCAAAAACGGTGAGGACGCAAAATTGGCAGAAATTGAAAATGCGCTTTATCATTATTGCTACGATGAGCTGTACAAAGATATTGAAAAACACACAAGCGGAACGCAGCGAAAAGAGCTTATGTCTATGTTTGATTCGATCATGGATATAATTAATTTTGTTCGTGTTCTGCGTTTGAAAAAATACTACAAGGAATCTCCCGAAATAACAAGGCGGTTTTTGTTCCCTTACGGAACTTTTTCCCCAGCAGTTATCGAGAAGCTTACAACGGCTCAGAGCAGCGCGCAGGTATTTGATGCGGTAAAAGGCACGAAGCTGGGCAGAGCTATCGACAAGATGGAGTATGTATATGCAGGTCAGATCAAAGAGATCGGCATATACAACGTAACGAAAAGGAATATTCATTTTTCAACAAATCCGATAGTGGGAATGCTTTCGTATGTATTTGTTATGGAACAAGAATACAGTAATATAGTAAGTATTATTGAGGCTGTTCGTTATGGGGTAGAGTCAGATAAAATCAAAACATTGGTTGTGCTGTAAGAGCTGAAGTTAATACTTTGTGCTGTTCTCTATCATGTTACTTACTATTGTAAACGGCATTGAATTGAGTTAAAAATTGCAAAATAACCACAACTCCACTCTCAACTCTCCATACCGGAAAGTGTCGTTTACTACAAGAAAGAGGTGTAATTATTGGCAATATCAACAATTAAATGTCTCAGAGTTATCGGCGTCAGGGAAAAGCTTGCCGAGGCTGCCCGCGTGCTGGCTATGTCGCAGTGCTTCCAGCCCGATGACCCGCTTGCATTTCATTCCGATATCAAAATGTTTGTTCCGGTGTCTGCGGTAGACCCGAACAGTGAACTTCTTGACAGATTTACCGCAGCTGCGTCCTCATGTGACGTGGAGTTTTCCATTACCGATATTTCCGGAAAAGAATTTACAGATGAAACTATTCAGGAAGCTGCAGCGTGTGTTGATAAGCTGAATGAGTTTACCGATAAGCGAATAAAGCTTGAGGATCAAATATCACAATGTGAAAAAGAGATCGACCAGATCAAGCATTTCCTCGATCTTGATCTCGAAATAGATAAGATCAACCAATGTCGTTACATTAAAGCTAATTTCGGAAGACTGCCGAAGGAAAGCTTTGAAAAAATGCAGGCATACAGCGATAATCCTTTCGTAATATTTTTCCCGACGTCTTCCGATGATGATTTCTATTGGGGACTCTACATATCGCCCATAGGGAACAGTGAAGATGTTGACAGAATTTTTTCGGGTCTTTACTTTGAATCAAGCGGTGTGTTGGATTTCGATGGAAAGCCGGGAGATTATTATGAACAGAAAAGAAAACTCCTGCCTGAGTTAAAACAGAAACTCGAAAATTTAAAAGCCGAGCTTGAAAATTACAAAAAAGAGAATGCAGACAGGTTCAATTTTTATTACAGCTGGTTTACCGATCAGCAGAAGCAGTATGATATTGCCGCAAAAGCTGCGACTTACTCAAAAAGCTTCATCATAGTGGGCTGGGTTCCCGCGGAGGACGCGGACGAAGTAGTTGAAAAACTCGAAAAGATAGAATCTATCGAATGTTCGCTTACAGATGGCAAGAAGGAAATGAAGCATTCACCGCCCGTAAGACTTAAAAACAACTTCTTCACAAAGGCGTTTTCATACTTTACCGAGATGTACGGTTTGCCGAGTTATAACGAGTTTGACCCAACGGGGTTTATTGCTATAACGTATACTATCTTATTTGGGATAATGTTTGGCGATGTCGGTCACGGTATCGTGGTTGCACTTTTCGGCGCATTCATGAAAAAGAAGAAAAACCCGCTTGGTTCGATACTTATCCCATGCGGTATCTCAGGCGCAATATTCGGTGCGATATATGGTTCTGTGTTCGGATATGAGCATCTTCTCGACCCGGTATTTCATGCGCTGTTCGGGCTTGAAGAAAAACCTATTGAGGTCATGAAGCCTGCCACTACAAATATGATCATTTATATAGCTATAGGTATAGGTGTTTTTTTGGTCACATTAGCAATTCTTCTCAATATTATCATATCGTTCAAAACAAACGATAAAGAAGAGGCAATATTCGGAAACAACGGTGTTGCGGGCTTTGTGTTGTATGTATCTGTTGTTGCGGCACTGATATGCAGCGTTTTGTTGGGTGTATCTATCGCAAATCCGGTTTACATTTTGTGTTTGATAGTAATACCGGTACTTATGATATATTTGAAAGAGCCTTTGGGTAAACTTGCAATGGGCAAAAAAGAGTGGCAGCCCGAGAGTTGGGGCGGTTACTGCATTCAAAGCTTTTTTGAGCTTTTCGAGTATGCGTTGAGCTATGTTACAAATACAATGTCATTCTTGCGTGTGGGCGCATTTGTGCTTGTGCATGCAGGTATGATGGAAGTTGTATTTACGCTTGCCAATATGTCCAGCGGCTTCGGTTATGTCGCAATTGTAATTGTAGGAAATATTTTTGTTATGGGTCTTGAAGCACTGCTTGTTTGTATTCAGGTGCTGCGTCTTGAATTTTATGAGATGTTCGGCAGATTCTACAAAGGTAACGGCAGAGCATTCACACCGATCAAAGCATTGGCAGATCGATAGTAATCAGATTTTTAGGAGGATATTTATTATGGATTACTTGTTTTTGGCTATTCCGGTTGTTTTTGGCATCACATCAGTTTTGCTCGCAAATCGAGCTGTCAGCAAGGGCTGCAAGAGAAAGAAAGCTTTGTATATGCAGATCGCATCGTTCTGCGTTGTTTTCCTCATTTGTTTCCTTTGTCCAATGATCGCAAGTGCAGACGAAGCCACTGAGGCTGCCGCTGCCGCTCAGACTGCCGCAAGCTCCATGGGCATGGGCTTGATCGGCGCAGGTATTGCCACAGGCCTTTCATGTATTGGCGGCGGTATTGCCGTAGGCTATGCTGCTCCTGCCGCTATCGGCGCAACAAGCGAGGATTCTGCAAACTTCGGTAAGTCGCTTATCTTCGTTGCGCTCGGCGAGGGCGTTGCGCTTTACGGAATGCTCGTGTCAATTCTCATTCTTTCCAAGCTCGGCTAAAAGGGTAGTGAGGTAATGAAATTCTATTTGCTCAGCGATAATGTGGATACGTTGATGGGAATGCGTCTGGCAGGTATCGACGGAATTGTAATACATACGGAAAAAGAGGTGCGTACTCATCTTGACGAGGCGATGAAGCGCAGTGATGTTGCCGTTGTGCTTATGACGCACACATTGATGGAGCTATGTCCGGAACATGTGATGAACTATAAGCTGAATGTTCGCAGACCGCTGATAGTTGAAATACCCGATCGCCACGGCAACGGTGCTACAGGCGAAACGATAACCAAGTACGTGCGCGACGCTATCGGAGTGAAGATGGAGTGAGGTGAGCATTGATGATAGACGCCAACAGTAAAGCAAATCGGTTTTTGGAGGCTATTGAAAAATATGCCGAACAGCAGCGAACCGAAATGAGAGAAGAGATCGAAGCTTTCCGAAAGGAACAGCTCGAAGAGGCAAACAACGAAGGCACAAACGCGGCATTTGTTTTTATACAGGAGCAGAAGGCCGAATTCAAGGCGGCTCTTGCGAAGGAAACTGCGCTTAAGGAAACGCAAAAGAAGAGAGAGCTGTTTGCAAAGCGCAGCAAAATGGCGAACGAGGTATTTGACGAGGCGGCAAGCAGGCTGAAAAAGTTTACAAAAACCGAAAAATACAAAGAATACATGGCAACGTCCGCCAGACTTATCAGCGGTAAGCTGGACGGGAAAAGCTGCGTGATCAGCATAGCTCCGAAGGACTCTGGTTTTGAGCAGCTTATCAAGTCAATAATGCCAAACTGCGTTGTGAAGCCTGACGAAAGCATTCTCATCGGCGGAATAAGCTGTCTGTGTGAGGAGCTTTCGATCGTTATCGACGATACACTCGATACAAAGCTTGAGGACAGGAAACAGAGATTTATCGAGACCTCGGGACTTATGGTGGAGTAATATTGATATGATGAAACAATTAGATAAAAATGATGTTATTTTCGGCATAAACGGACCTGTTGTCACCGTAAAGAACAGCCGCAGTTTTTCCATGATGGAAATGGTATACGTGGGAGAAAAGCAGCTTGTGGGCGAGGTCATTCGTTTGTCCGGAAACGAAACAACGATACAGGTTTACGAAGAAACAACAGGATTAAAGCCCGGCGATGTCGTTGTTGGCACGGGCGCGCCTATGAACGTCACTCTCGGTCCCGGTATAATGGACAATATTTTTGACGGTATCGAGCGTCCGCTTGCGGCTATCGAAGAAAAAAGCGGCAGCGTGTTTATTTCGAGAGGCGTATCTGTTCCGTCTCTCGACGAGAATAAAAAATGGGATGTTCATATCACTGTGAAAAAGGGCGATAAGTTAAACGGCGGCGATATTTACGCCACTTTGCCCGAAACGAGAATTATCGAGCATCGCTGCCTTGTTCCCCCGGCTGTTTCCGGTGAGGTTGTCAAGACAGTAAAGGACGGAAAGTACACGATCAATGACGCTGTTGTCGTTCTTCGCGATAAAAACGGCAAGGAACACCCGCTTACACTTTGTCAGAAGTGGCCGATAAAAACTCCCCGCCCTGTAAAGCAGAAAATGCCTGCCGATATACCGCTTATCACAGGTCAGCGTGTAATAGATACGCTTTTGCCTATTTCGAAGGGCGGTACGGCTGCTATTCCAGGAGGCTTCGGCGCAGGAAAGACAATGACGCAGCACCAGCTCGCAAAGTGGTGTGACGCGGATATTATCGTATATATCGGCTGCGGTGAGCGTGGAAACGAGATGAGCCAGGTTCTTCAGGAGTTTAAGGAGCTTGTAGACCCGAAGTCCGGCAGACCAATGACGGACAGAACGGTGCTTATCGCAAATACGTCAAACATGCCCGTTGCGGCTAGAGAAGCGTCTATATACACAGGTATCACGCTTGCGGAATATTATCGCGATATGGGTTATCACTGTGCAATCATGGCGGATTCAACGTCACGTTGGGCTGAGGCTTTGCGTGAGATATCGGGTCGTCTTGAAGAAATGCCCGCGGAGGAAGGATTCCCGGCGTATTTGCCGTCAAGGCTTTCAGATTTCTATGAGCGTGCAGGAAGAGTAAAGACACTGGGCGGCAGCGATGGTTCCGTTACTGTTATAGGAGCCGTATCTCCGCAGGGCGCAGATTTTTCCGAACCTGTAACGCAGAATACAAAGAGATTTACACGCTGCTTCTGGGCGTTGGATAAGGCACTTGCTTATGCCCGCCACTATCCGGCTATTAACTGGATGACAAGCTACAGCGAGTATTTTACAGACCTCGATCCGTGGTTTGAACGTGAACTTGGTCGTGAGTTTATTGAGTACCGCAGCAAGCTTTCCGCGATACTTCAGGAAGAAAACAGCCTTATGGAGATTGTAAAGCTTATCGGTTCGGACGTTCTTCCCGATGACCAGAAGCTTATAATCGAAACGGCGCGTGTTATTCGAGTCGGTTTCCTGCAGCAGAATGCGTTCCATAAGGAAGACACGTTTGTTCCGCTTGAAAAGCAGAAGCTCATGATGAAGACGATAATACATCTCTATGAAGTATCAAAGGGATTAATTCAGAGAGGTATTCCGCTTTCGAGAATAATTTCGCTGGGGCTTTTTGATAAGCTCACTAAAATGAAATATGATATACCAAACAGCAGACTCGATATGTTCTCCGATTATGAGAAAGAAATTGATGACGCTCTGAACTCCACGCTTACGGCTGAGTTTAATTGATTCGGAAAGGAATGAAACGGAATGGTTTTAGATTACATAGGTGTAAAAGAAATAAACGGTTCTCTTATCGTTCTTGACGGAGTGAAGGGTGCATTCAATGAGGAGATCGTCGATATCCGACTCGAAAATGGCACGATGCGCAGAGGCAGAATTGTTCAGATGGACGGCGAACGTATTGTTGTTCAGGTGTTTGAGAGTACAAAAAGCATTTCGCTTGTGAACACAAAGACAAGACTTACCGGAAGACCTATGGAGATTCCGCTTTCTAAGGAGATTATTGGCAGAATCCTCGGCGGTTCGGGTAAGCCTATTGACGGACTCGGCGATATTTATCCCGAAAAGATGGGAAATATCAACGGTACACCGCTGAATCCTGTATCGAGAGTGTACCCGAAGAACTACATCAACACCGGTATTTCAACTATCGATACGCTGATCACTCTTATCAGAGGTCAGAAGCTGCCGATTTTCTCCGGCTCCGGTATGAAGCATAACGAGCTTGCAGTTCAGATAGTGCGTCAGGCAAAAATCGCAGATGACGACGGAAAGGGTTTCTGCGTTGTCTTTGCGGCTATGGGCGTTAAAAATGACGTTGCAGATTATTTCAAGCGCAGCTTTGAAGAATTCGGCGTTATGAACCGCGTTGTCATGCTGCTTAATCTTGCGAACGACCCGATCATTGAGCGTATACTCACGCCAAAATGCGCGCTTACCGTTGCGGAATATCTTGCGTTTGAACACGATATGCAGGTTCTTGTAATTATGACCGATATGACGTCGTATGCCGAGGCACTTCGTGAATTCAGCTCGTCAAAGGGCGAGATACCCGGCAGAAAAGGTTTCCCGGGCTATTTGTATTCCGATCTTGCGTCATTGTATGAGCGCGCCGGAATGGTCAAGGGCAGCAAGGGCAGCGTGACGCAGATACCTATTCTCACTATGCCGAACGACGATATTACTCACCCCGTGCCCGACTTGACGGGCTACATCACCGAAGGGCAGATCGTATTGAGCCGTTCGCTGCAGGGGCAGGGAATATATCCTCCTGTCGATGTTTTGCCGTCGCTTTCGCGTTTGATGAAGGACGGTATAGGCGAGGGCTATACAAGAGCGGAGCACCAGGATCTTGCAAACCAGCTCTTCTCTTCGTATGCTAAGGTTATCGACGCCAGATCGCTTGCAAGTGTAATCGGCGCGGAGGAGTTGTCTCCCATAGACAAAAAATATCTCGAATTTGGCGATGCTTTCGAAAAACGTTTTGTTAATCAGGGCTTTACAGAGAACCGCACTATCGAGCAGAGTCTTGATCTTGGCTGGGAGCTTTTGGGCATACTTCCCAAGAGTGAGCTTGACCGTGTTGACGACGCGATACTTGATAAGTTTTATAAGCCTGTGAGGTGATATCGTGGCTGTTAATGCAGTACCTACAAAAGGCAACCTTATTAATTCAAAAAAATCGCTGGAGCTTTCCAAACTTGGTTACGAGCTTCTTGACAAAAAGAGGAATATACTTATCAGGGAGCTTATGTCGCTTGTAGACAAAGCACGCAGTGTTCAGGGAAAAATAGACAAGGCGTACAAGGACGCATACAGCGCGCTTGAAACGGCTAATATCACGGTGGGTTTTTGCGCTGAGATCGCGCGTTCGGTTCCGGAAGAGGATTCGCTCACGCTGTCATACCGCAGCGTTATGGGCGTGGAAATACCGATTGTAGCGATCAAAGAAAAAAACGGACTTGACCTTGATTACGGGCTGTACACTACGAATTCGGTGCTTGATCTTGCGCGGCAGCGATTTGAAGAGGTAAAATATCTCACATCGCAGCTGGCTGAGATAGAAAACAGTGTGTACCGTCTTGCAACGGCTATCAGTACAACGCAGCGGCGTGCTAATGCACTGAAGAATATAATGATACCTCGATTTGAGGAAACTGTAAAGTATATAACCGACGCGCTTGATGAAAAGGACAGAGAGGAGTTCTCGCGTCTGAAAGTTATCAAGCGGCAGAAGGAAGATCAGAAGAAAGAATCAGAATAAAAGCACCGCATTCACAAGTTACCTTGTGCCTGCTTTTTTGTGGGGCTGCTCGTCCCACACCCTCGGCAGCTTTTTTGAAAAAAAGCTGCGCAAAAAACTTTTTATTAATATTTTTTAACTCATTCAAAAACTGTGCACCGCATTATCGATCAATAAAATCGATAATGCGGTGCTTTTTTATTTGCTACTATAAATGAGCAAAAAAGTAAAAATGCACAAAACTGAAGTTTGATAGAGCATAGCATAAAGTTTTCGCCAAGCCTTTTTCAAAA
>CADCOF010000196.1 GCA_902802975.1 uncultured Ruminococcus sp.
GGAAACTGATGCCTGTAAAATGAAATCCTTTGTAAGGTTGGGCGGATTAAAGGAAGCTCCCGCCTCTATAGGCGGTGAGTACTTCACCCTGCGTCACATGTATGGCGCAGGCTTTTTTGTTATATGGTGAACTGTTACTCAGTGCAAAAAGACAGCATATGAAGCAGCTGCACCGATTGCAGCGGACAGCAAACAGTACAATGATAAAATAAGTCTGCGTTTAGTGCCCGATCGCTTTATCCCCGACGGCGCATCAAGTGAACCGAGGTAATTTTCGGCTTGCGCGCTGATATATTCAGGTTTCGCTGTTGAAAACTGTGGGCTGACCATTAGCCATGCGTGGTCAAAATATGCGCTGCCGGTGTCTGAAACCTCGAGAATCTGTCTGCTGATCGCTTTAATCATAATGTTTCTCCTTTGTAATATAAATGTATTATAAGTATGACCCAAACAGGAGCCATTATTCAATGCACAAAACATAAAATGTTGTGGGAAAAATCAAAAAAAAACTCATTATGGCATGAGTATATTATGTGGAAAACTTGCCAAATAATCCACAATATAACAATTTGTAAAGTGGAAAACTCTGTTGATAATGTGGAAAACTCTGTGGAAAGAGTTGATAACTACAAAAAGAACCCTGATTAGACCTTAATTCTTACAAAATTGTTACTGTTAATAAACTAAACAGCATATTGACATGTGGAAAACTTCGTGGAATGTTAGGAAAACTATATAACTACGAGTTATCAACAGGCTGTCAATACGATTTCAAAAATTAATTTAATTCGTCATTTTATTGAAAATTTTTAATTTTTAATTTTACTAAAGGAAACAGAGTTACAAAAAATCTCTGATTTGTTACACATTTGTAATCAAATGATGTTAAAAATGTCGCATACAAACTACTTTATTCAAGTTATGATTTTTTGCTGACCAAATACGAATAAACTGTTGTATTTAAGGGAATGATAGTTGTTGATAGTTTTATACAAAAATTGATAATTAGAATTATTCAAATAATTAATAGGAGAAGCGACAATGATTGAACGATTATTAATGGCATTTTTAGTTGGTGGGGTGATTTGTGCGATAGGGCAGATACTGATGGACAAGACAAAACTTACGCCGGCTCGGATACTGACATTTTACGTTGTAGCTGGAGTGATACTCGGCGCGCTTGGGATATACCAACCGCTGGTAGACGCGGCGGGGGCGGGTGCAAGTGTGCCGCTTTTAGGATTTGGCAACACGATAGCGGAGGGCGTTCGTGATTCCGTACAAAAAGACGGTGCGCTCGGGATTTTCACCGGTGCACTGACAAGCGCGGCTGCCGGCATTACAGCAGCTCTTATCTTTTCATTCGCTGCCGCCGCTGTAACAAAATCAGCCGACAAAGCCTAAGCCTGGCAGCGGGCATTTCCGTTGAACTTTAATGTTAACATTTGTTTTTTCACAGCAAACAAAAAATAAAACCTGCGCCGTTACAATACGGTTCGCGCACAAAGTTTAAGCATATTGTTGTTCATTGAATAGTTCGAGCGCGTATCCGGGAGTGGCGGCACGCCGCATGAAAGATAATGCCCGCGTCATACATTCATTATGTAGGGCACGGGTAAAAAAGTTGTTGTTCATTAAATAGTTAGAGCGCGTATCCGGGAGCGGCGGCACGCCGCAGGGGTGGTTACAGTGCCGTCAATGTACAATGATCCAATATCTTCCGTCAGCCGCCTTGGCCTCAATTGTGTACTGCTTGTTCAGTTCAACGTCATAGTGATAACCTTGTCCCCCGGGTATCGAAATATCATCGGCAATTATCGTGCCGTTTTCGTCTTTTATGCGTATCGTGATCTCGCCCGGGTTGTTTGCGTGATTTACGATTTCTCCTTTGAAGAAGATAGATTCGGGTTCAAAATACTGCTTTGTTTCATCGCCCGACTCGAACGCCACTATAGTCCAATTTTCCTCGTTAAGTTCCGCAAAGCCATGCTCGTGGGGGCTGAAAATATCGCTTAAAAATCCAACTTCCCCAATAACATAAGAGCCTGCAATAAATACTGCAAAGCAAATCACAGCAGTCAGGACTATTGAAGTGAGTAATCGTATCACGTTCTTTTTGCGTATTTTTAGGAAAGGTTCTTTCTCTAATTCAACGTCCTCCGGAGAAAGTGTGTCCGGAACAAGCTCCATGCACATTTTTTTATGGTACTCTTTGCAGTCGGTACAGTCGGATAAATGATCGTTAATATAATTTCGGGTGGTTTCACTGCATAAATTGTCGATATACTGCGGCATCAGATCTTTTATCAGTTCACAAGGTATCTTCATGTTTTTTCAGCTCCTCTGCTAATTTAATTTTTGCCCTAAAGAATGTAACACGCACCCAATTTTCGGTTTTTCCGTAAATTTCCGATATTTCGGAATAGCTCATTCCTTCAAAAAGCCTTAACCTTAGTATTTCTCCGTATGGTTCCGGAATCGCGCCTGTATGTTCAAATATTCGTTTTACGGATTCATCTGCGATGATCTGATCTTCGGGAGTTTTCTGTGTCGGAATTTCGGGTATCATACTTTCTAAGCTGATCTCTTGATTTTTCTTACTTCGTCGCAAGTGTTCAAGCCAACAATTTTTTGCAATTCCGTATAGCCATGTTATCATCTTACAGCTGCCGTTGTAATGATCAATAGATTTATACGCTCTGTAGAAGGTTTCCTGCAGCAGCTCCTCCGCAAGGTCATTATTATGAGTCAAATAGATAAAATATCGTTTGATCTTTATGGCGTACAGCCTGTATATTTCGTTAAAATCCATAGAATACCCCCTTTCAAAATCCCTCACTGATACATTCTAAAGTATTAATGCAAAATATCATATGTTTGTTACAGAATATACCGGAATTTTGAAAATTTTTATTGTTGGTGAAATGTCCTTTTCAAAAATTCGACTATAATTAATTATAGAGAGGACTGTGAGGTTTCCTCCGGGTACTTCGTGTAATAAGTGAAAGACAAAACTTTCGGAAAGGAGCTTGTCTATGGATAACGGTGCAAGTAGCTACCGCCGTTTCCGAGACATGGGCGATGAGAATGCTCTGATCGAGATCATCAGAGACTACAAGGACGGACTTATTCTATACCTATCAATTATAGTCGGCGATATAAACACCGCTGAGGAGCTTGCCGAAGATACATTTGTCCTGCTCGGCACGAAAAAGCCGAAGGACAAGGGCGGCGGTTCGTTCAAAACGTGGCTGTACACTATCGGCAGAAATATTGCGATAGATCATCTCAGACGGCAAAAACGCAGGCGTGTGCATGAAATACCGCTCGACGATGCTATATCTGTAAGCGATCCAGAGCTTGAAAAAAGCTTTATTCGTGAGGAGAGAAAAATAATTCTCCATACTGCGATCAACAAGCTGAAAC
>CADCOF010000197.1 GCA_902802975.1 uncultured Ruminococcus sp.
CCGGCGGCATGCTGCCGCACCCAATACGCGGTTCGGTTTCTCGGTATCGTAGCTTTTTCGCACGCGTGCCCCGGCTTGCCCGGCAAGCCTCCTTCTTTGTTAGCCGACCGAACCGGCAGGTGAGACGCTGTCACCGAAGGTGACTGAGGGAGTTGTACAAAATGACGAACAATTTCAAATTTGCTCATTTATAGTATAAATAATTGAAAATGAAAAATGATTGAAGAAAGAGCGGTGTAAATGGGATTAGGAGAAAGATTATCCGAGTTTGTGTTTTTCATTTTACATCATGTGCCGGGCTTGGGACCTCGCCTGAAAGAATGGCAAAGAAAGCGCGGCGAGTACGAGGACTTTAACGGAAAACGCAGACGCAGAAAACGATTTACTATGATCGATTGGCACAAGGGGCTCGATCTTAAATTTTTACTTATTCTTGGCGCAATTATCGTCATAGGTCTCGTTATGATGTTTTCCGCAAGCTTCCCTGTGGCGTATTTCAGCAAGGACAGCAGCTATTATTTTATAAAGCGTCAGGTGATGTTCGCCATTATCGGAATTGTCTTGATGTTCTTTTTGTCGGTAATCGATTACCATGTTTATCATTTTTTTGCTGCACCCGTTATGGTTATTGCGTGGTTTTTGATGATAGTCGTGTGGTTCGCAAATATCGGTTCCGATGAGCCACGCCGTTGGCTGAATTTTGGATCGGTATCTATCCAGGTGTCCGAAATATGTAAATTTGCCTTGATCTTGTTTTTGTCACATTGGGGTTCTGTTTATTACGATAAAATGATTACGTTTAAATATGGCGTGGCACCGGGAATAGTTTTGCTGCTGATTACTACATTTTTGCTGTATATCGAACCGCATTATTCCGGTATCGTTATCTGCGGTCTGATTATTGCTATAATGATGGCACTGTCGGGTGTGCAGCTAAGATGGTTCGCTGCTGCTGCCGGGCTTGGCGGCTTGGGAATTTTTGTCATGGCGATTACAGGCAAATTGACTTATGCAATGTCGCGTCTTGAAGGTTGGGGTCAGGCTCTCGAATATACAACAGCCGATATGTGGAATACAACATGGCAGACGAGAAATTCACTGTATGCGATCGGCTCGGGCGGATTGTGGGGTCTCGGGCTTGGACAGTCCCGCCAAAAATATATGTATCTGCCCGAACCGCAGAACGACTTCGTTTTTGCGATAGTATGTGAAGAACTGGGCTTTTTTGGCGCATTGATGGTTTTGATATTGTTTGGCATGCTTGTATATCGCGGGTTTAAAATATGTATGAAAGCACCCGATAAATTCGGAATGCTATTGGGCGTTGGTTTAATGGCGCAGATAGGTCTTCAGGTCGTTCTGAATATACTTGTTATTACAGACTGGCTGCCGAATACCGGTATTTCGCTGCCGTTCTTCAGCTATGGCGGTTCTTCTTTGATAATGCTGCTGTCGCAGATGGGTATTGTGCTTAATATTACGAGAAGTGCGTCAATCGATAAAACATAAGGGGAATTTTACAATGAGTTTAAAAGTGATTTTTGCGGGCGGAGGAACAGCCGGACACATAAATCCCGCGCTTGCTATTGCAGGTTATTTAAAACAAAAACAGCCCGACGCCGAGATACTTTATATCGGCAATAAAGGCGGCATGGAGGAGAGACTTGTGCCGCAGGCAGGTTTTGAGTTTAAAAGTATACATGTAAGCGGCTTTTCGAGAGCTAAAACGCCGAAAGCACTTGTTGACAATTTTAAGACCGTGGGCAGGGCACTTACGGCGACAAGCGCGTGCAAAAAGCTGATAGATGAGTTTAAGCCCGATCTTTGTATCGGAACGGGCGGGTACGTTAGCGGTCCTGTTATGAAAGCGGCATTGGAGAGAGGCGTACCTGTGCTTATACATGAGCAGAACGCGTTCCCCGGCGTTGCAAACAAAATGCTGTCAAAGAAAGCGGCAGCCGTAATGCTGGCTATCGGTGACGCAATGAAGTACATGAACGGCGACTGCAATTTTATCGTGACGGGAAATCCCGTGCGCCCCGAGATAATCACAGCGGACAAGGAAAAATGCCGCAGAGAACTTGGACTTGACGAACGCCCCGTTGTGCTGTCATTCGGAGGCAGTTTAGGCGCAGATCGTGTTAATGAAGCGTGTGCGGATATTATAGCAAGAAGCGGCAAAGACGGAAGATATCAGCATATTCATGCCTACGGTCAATATGGTCATTGGTTCCCGGATAAGGTGAAGGAACTGGGGTGCGACATTGAAAAATGCAGCAATCTTGATATCAGAGAGTACATTGACAATATGCCCGTATGCCTTGCTGCAGCCGATGTTGTGATTTGCCGTGCAGGCGCGATAACGATAAGCGAGATACAGGCTCAGGGTAAGCCGGCTGTGTTCATTCCGTCGCCGAATGTTGCGGAAAATCACCAATACCATAACGCAATGGCACTTGTGGAAAAGCATGCCGGCGAGATCATTGAAGAGAAAGATTTGACGGGTGAGGCACTTACTCAAAAAGTTGACTCGATTGTGGGAGACAGAACGAAGCTAAAGGAGTATTCGGAGAATGCCCGCAAGATGGCAATAATTGACGCCAATGAGCGTATATATCGAGTAATAATGGAGACAGCGGGTTGAACCCGCGAGCAGTTCGCGCCCCAAACCATATTGAAAAAACACCTTAGTACCCGCGCCTAACATAATGTAGGGCGCAAATCAAATAGTAATTATTAAAATATTTTGCATAAATTTGTGTGCGAATTGCCGGCGAAACTTTCGTTTTTATTATCCGTTTGTGTCATTTTTCGCCATTCCTACATATAATATATTTAGATATTATATTCGGGGGGCGTGTGTCTTTGTCACGACTAATCATAAACGGTCTTAAACGTTTGAACGGATCTGCAAAAGTACAGGGTTCAAAAAACAGTTCACTGCCGATTCTCTCTGCCGCCGTGCTTTGCAGAGGTGAGTCGATCATACACAATTGTCCCGATCTTTCCGATGTGCGCGCGTCGATCAACATTCTCCGATT
The DNA here is from genome assembly GCA_902802975.1 of uncultured Ruminococcus sp. GTDB lineage: Bacteria > Bacillota > Clostridia > Oscillospirales > Acutalibacteraceae > RUG592. The sequence continues at coordinate 3,042 of CADCOF010000197.1, forward strand.
TATCGGCTGCAAAGTTTCATTTTCAGGCGGAACGCTTGTGTGCGACAGTTCTTCAATAAGAAGCTGCTATATCCCCGATCTGCTTATGCGTGAAATGCGCAGTTCGATCTTGTTTCTGGGCGCACTTCTCGGTCGTCTCGGAAAAGCTGAAATGTGTTTGCCGGGCGGCTGCGAGATAGGCACTCGTCCTATTGATCTTCACTTGAAAGCCCTTGAGGAGCTTGGCGTGGAGATTCGCGATGATCACGGAGTTTTTCACTGCACCGCGCCAAACGGGCTTTGCGGCGGAAAAATCGCATTGTCCTTTCCGAGTGTAGGTGCAACCGAAAACGCAATGATTTGTGCATGCCTCGCGGAGGGAACAACAGTTATTTCCAATGCTGCCCGCGAGCCCGAAATAGTTGATCTTGCCGATTTTCTCAACAGCTGCGGAGCAAATGTTTACGGTGCGGGCGACGACACAATCATGATTGATGGAGTGAGTCGTCTTCATGGTGCTGTTCATACTATTATTCCTGATAGGATTGCTGCCGCAACGTGGATGTCATGCGCTGCCGTTACATCGGGGCGCGTAATTCTTTGTGACGTTATTCCGGCGCACCTTGCCGCAGTCACTGCGCTTTTTGAAAACTGCGGGTGTACGGTGACTTCATCGGGCAATACGATGTCGGTTAATTGTCCTTATCGGCTCGCCGCGCCGGGCGTTGTACGAACTATGCCGTATCCGGGTTTTCCAACGGATGCACAAGCTCCGATTATGAGCATGGCAGCTGTAAGCAAGGGTACTTCATTATTTATCGAGAATATATTTGAAAACAGATATCACCATGTGAATGGGCTTTTGCGAATGGGCGCAAATATTAAGGTGGAGGGAAGAGCCGCTGTTATACAGGGAGTTCCTCTTCTGCATGGTGCGCAGGTGAGTGCGCATGATCTGCGCGGTGCTGCTGCGCTGATAACGGCGGGGCTGGCTGCCGAAGGCGTTACGGCGATCAGCGGGCTTCAATACCTCGATCGAGGATACGAAGACCCTGAAGAGGTGCTTTCGGAGCTTGGTGCAGATGTTAAACGTGTGTAAACAATATTGTATAATATATAAAGTGATGTGAAAATATGAAAAAAGCAAAGAACACATCAAAAGAGAATATTACGGAAAGCACGATAGAAAAGAAGCTGCGTAAAGGTAAGAAGCTGACGGCACAGGAGCGCAGGCAGATCGAGCGGGCACAGCGGGCGAAAAGAAACGAAAACGACCCGCTGGCGGCGTTCGACACCGACCCGACCTTTGATTACAATAACAGCTTTGGTTTTGGTGGCCTTCCAATTGTGGAAGAACAGGATCAAATTCAAAAAAAGCCGAAAGACAAGCCTAAGCCCAAGCCTAAGAAAAAGCCCGGCTTTATGTTTGACGATATAGATGACGATGATGATGACTTATTTGATACCAAGATAAGCGATCTTACTCCTAAGCAGCGAAAAATAAGAAGATATCTTAGCTACGGTGCGGTGTTTGTACTTATTACGGGAATAGCGTTGATATTGTCACTGACTGTTTTATTTCGAACTACTGAGATACGAATAGAAACAAGTCATTTGCCGTATACGAATGAAGAAATTATAGAGACAAGCGGGTTGTCGTTCTCGGATAATATTTTTCTTGCCAAGAGAAAGGCAGCCGAGAAAAAGCTCATTGAAACATATCCATATGTTGAAGACGTAGAGGTGACGTTCAAGATACCGGGTACGCAAATCATAAGGATAACTGCGGCGATACCGTCGTATCAAGTTCAGTTTTCGGGCGGATTTGCCGTATTGAGCGGCAATGGAAGGATACTTGAAGTTAACGAAGGGCAAAGAGCGGAGGTTCCGCTTTTGAAGGGGTTTAAGCTTTATCAAACCACGCCCGGAGAATATATTACATTTGAAAATACAACAACAAAGACCATACTTGACGATGTTGTTCAAAATATAAACGAAAACGAAATGCCGTCAATTTACGGTATAGATATTTCGAATTCTGCCAATATAGAATTGAATTACGATAACCGCATAACGATAATTCTTGGACTTCCGGAAGATGTAGGCTACAAGCTGCGCACAGCTAAGGCAATCATTACTCAGGAACTTGCAGCGACCGACAAAGGCACTCTCGATGTGTCCCTTTCGAACAGTGACAGGCATTCGTCGTATTTTACGCCTATCTATTCCGATACGGTATCTGCACCGAAGCAAACCGAATCGTCACAGGCAAGCGAGAGTGAAACCGGCAGTAAGATCGTTTCGAGCGGGGACGAAAGCTCGAATGAAACTGACAATGAGATAGAAGAATACGAGGAAGAACAAGGGGATAACGAATACCTTGATGATATAATTGATTGATAAATTACAAAAGACCTGCGCCTTTCATAAAGTTGGACGCAGGTCATATACTTTGTGTCTATAAATGAGCAAAAAAGTAAAAATGCACAAAACTGAAGTTTGATAGAGCATAGCATAAAGTTTTCGCCAAGCCTTTTTCAAAAG